>NZ_JBSXOM010000029.1:0-204175 GCF_056859455.1 Qipengyuania sp. L-5Y
CGCGCATACTGCGAACGGGTGGTATCGGTCCACATCACTGATCTCCAGAAGTTCTTCGCAAAACTCCTGAATCAGCCCTGGATTTGGCCGTCAAGCTAACTCGCTGATATCACCCAACTTAGTTTCGGGTCAGGCTCTAAGCTTCGCACAGGCAGCCAGCGAGGTCATCGACCTGCGCCGCGCCATCGCTTCGGGCGAAATCGATCTGAATGATGGCGAACAGATCGAGGTACGCCTCACCTTCGGTAACGGGACCGAATATCCTATCAGGGGTTATATCGATTTTCTTGATTTCTCGGTCGATGAACAGACCGGGACCGTTGAGCTGCGTGCCGAATTCAGTAATTCGTCACGCCTGCTGCTTCCGGGCGAGTTCGTGCGGGCGAAAATTTATGCCGGCAAGATCCCGAACGGGATCACGATCCCGCAACAGGCAGTGATTCTGACCGGTGAGGGCGGTTCCGTTTACCTGATCGACAAGGAGGGGCAGGCCCTGGTCCGGCCGATCAAGCTGGGAAATATGGTCGATGGCGAATGGATCGTCGAAAGCGGTCTGAAGCCAGGCGATACGGTTATTGTGAGCAATCTTCAGAAAATCCGACCGGGCGTTCCGGTCAAGATATCCAACACGCCCACCGGCCGTCGACCTGCCCCCGCTCCCTCTACCGCCGCTTCTGGCAAGGGTCGCTAGCGCATGGCACGCTTCTTCATCGTTCGCCCGATTTTCGCCTGGGTGGTTTCGCTGGCTATCCTTCTTGCGGGGCTGCTTGCCTTGCGCGCCTTGCCGGTCGAACAATATCCCGAAGTCGCGCCGCCGTCGTTGACGATCAATGTCGTTTATCCAGGCGCCGGGGCAGAGACGCTCGAGCAGAATGTTACTCAGGTAATCGAGCAGCAACTCAATGGGGTCGATGGCTTTCTCTATATGTCCTCGACCAGCACCTCGGCGGGGCAGGCCAGCATTACTCTGACCTTCGAAGCGGGCACTGACATCGATATCGCCCAAACCGAGGTGCAGAACCGCCTCAGCACGGTGGAGGCCCGCCTGCCCGAGGAGGTGCGCCGCCAAGGCATTACAGTTCGGCAGGCGAGTGAGGGGTTCCTCATGATCGTAGCCTTGACGTCCGCCAGCGGAAGTCTTGATTCCACCGATCTTGGTAATATCGCATCCAACCAGGTGATCGACGAACTACGCCGGGTAAACGGCGTGGGCGACGTTATGTTGTTCGGATCGCCTTATGCAATGCGCATCTGGCTCGATCCCGAAGCGCTGGCTTCCTACAATCTGTCTCCGTCAGCCGTGCTGACAGCAGTCCGCGAAGAAAACGCTCAGACGGCAGGCGGTGCCATCGGCGCACAACCACTTGCCGAAGGGCAACTCATTACGGCCAACATCTCCACCGAGGGCCGCTTCTCTACCGTGGAGGAGTTCGAGAACATTATTTTGCGGGCCAACACAGGTGCAGCAGTGGTGCGGTTGGGTGAAGTCGCGAGGGTCGAGATCGGGGCTCAATCCTATGCGACCTCCGCCACCCTCAATGGCCAGCCGATGGCCGGGATGGCGATCCAACTCGCTACCGGTGCCAATGCCTTGACCACGGCCGAAGGTATCCGGGAACGCCTGGCCGAAATCGACGAAGGCTTGCCACCTGATGTGGCATGGGAGATCCCCTACGACACTACCCCATTCGTCGAAGCGTCGGTGGAAGAAGTCGTCATAACGCTGGTCGAGGCAATGGTCCTCGTCTTTCTCGTTATGTTTCTCTTCCTGCAGAATTGGCGCGCCACGCTCATCCCCACACTTGTGGTGCCGATCGCCTTGGCCGGGGCGTGTCTGGGATTGTGGCTGTTCGGTTTCTCCATCAACGTTCTGTCACTTTTTGGCATGGTCCTGGCTATCGGTATCCTTGTGGATGATGCCATCGTGGTCATTGAAAATGTCGAACGCATCATGCGCGAGGAAGGGTTGCCGCCGCTGGAGGCTACCCGCAAGGCAATGGGGCAAATCACCGGTGCGATCATCGGTATCACGCTGGTATTGATTGCCGTTTTCATCCCGATGGCGTTCTTCCCCGGCTCCACAGGCGGAATCTATCGGCAATTTTCGGTCACGCTGGCAATCGCGATCTTCTTTTCAGCTTTTCTGGCTCTTTCGCTTACCCCAGCCTTGTGCGCGACCTTTCTCAAGCCGATGGATCATGAACACGATGATGCCGGAGAAGTGGACGTTGATCCGGAGGTCGAGGCAGCGTCGGGTTGGCGAGGCATGCTGGCGCGTGCCGGCGGTTTCGGAGCGCGCTTTTTCTCGCGTTTTAACCGTTGGTTTGCGCGAATGCAGGAAAAATACGGTCGCACCAATGACCGTATCCTGTCGCGGCCATGGCCCGGCTTCGCGGTTTTCCTCACGCTCATCCTGCTGACGGTGGTGCTGTTCGCCCGCCTTCCATCCGCGATGCTGCCGACCGAAGACCAGGGATTTCTTATCACTGCGGTCCAGACCCAACCAGGTGCGACCCAGGCTCGAACTGACGAAGCGTTGGAGCCGATCACCGGATATTGGATGAATCGTGAGGAAGTTGAGAACCTCGTACTTGTCCGCGGTTTCAGCTTCTTTGGACGCGGGCAGAACAACGCCTTGATGTTTACAACTTTCAAACCCTGGGAAGAACGGACTGGGCCCGACAGTAGCGCCGGCGAAATGCTGGCAGATGCAATGGACCGTTTTATGCAGCTCGACAATGCCAGTGCCTTTGTAATCCAGCCTCCTGCAATCCAGTCGCTGGGCAGGGCCAGCGGCTTCACCCTCAAGTTGCAGGATCGTGGCGGGGTGGGGCGCGAAACTCTGACCGCAGCGCGCGACCAAATGCTGGGCATTGCTTCTCAAAGTCCAGTTATTGCCAATCTGCGACCGGAAGACCAGGGTCCCAGCCCAGAGGTCGAGGTTGAAATTGACAGGGTTCAGGCTCGTGCACTCGGCCTTTCGCTGTCCGATGTGAACACTGCGCTATCGATCACTTTCGGCTCAGCTTATGTCAACGATTTCAACCGCGACGGACGTGTGCTGCAGGTGCAAATACAGGCTGACGCCCCTTATCGGATGACGCCCGAGGATATCATGGCCCTGCGCATTCCAAATGCAAGCGGAGAGTTAGTGCCATTCAGCGCCTTTGCGTCCGCCCGTTGGTCGGCAGCACCCGCCAGCCTGTCGCGATATAACGGATACCCCGCGATGACACTTTCGGGAACGGCCGCCCCCGGTGAGTCCTCTGGCTCCGCGCTTGCCGAGATGGAGCAACTTGCAGAGCAATTGCCGCAAGGCATCGGCTATGAATGGACTGGCCTTTCTTACGAAGAAAAACAGGCGGGTGGGCAGATCGGCTTTCTTCTTGGCTTGTCGATAATTGTCGTGTTCCTGGTGCTTGCTGCGCTCTACGAAAGCTGGGCGGTACCCCTAGCAGTTCTGCTGATTGTTCCCACCGGCGTGCTGGGCGCAGTCGTGTTTTCCATGCTACGCGGCCTTTCGGCGGATATCTATTTCAACGTCGGCTTGATCACGATTGTTGGCCTTGCCGCCAAGAACGCGATCCTCATTGTCGAATTCGCGATCGAGGAAGAAGAACGAGGGTTGCGACGGATAGATGCAATAAAGTCTGCAGCCCGCCTGCGCCTGCGGCCGATCATCATGACTTCGCTGGCGTTCACCATGGGTATGGTGCCTTTGGCGCTTGCTTCAGGCGCCGGTGCGGCGAGCCGCATCTCGGTAGGTACCGGAGTGATGGGCGGAATGATCGCAACTACGATTTTCGGCATTTTCCTTATCCCGATGCTCTATCTGCTGGTGCGCAGGAATGTCAGCCGCAAGCAGCCGGTCGCAGCCGGACATCTGGACGAGGCTGATCCCGGAAAAGCAAAGCCGGACGACACGGAACCGGGTCCGGATGAGGAGCCAGTCCGATGAAACATTTGATTGCCCTGGCCTTGGCTTCGACGATGCTGGCAGGTTGCGCCAGCATGGCGCCCGACCATGTCCGGCCCGCGCCGGCCACGACGCCCACATTCGACAGTGAATACTTGCCCGATGGCGAAGTCGTCGCTTCCCAGCTCTCCTACCGCGAATGGTTCGTGGATCCTCGCCTGCGGGGCCTCGTCGCCCTTGCGCTGGAGAATAATCGTGATTTGCTGGCAGCAACCGCGCGCATAGAACAGGCTCGCGCGCGTTATCGCATCCAGGACAGCCGCAGACTGCCTGATATCGTTGCTGATGCAGGTGCCGTTCGCACACGCCAGCCGCTTTCGGCTAATCCCGCGCTCGACACAGGTGATGTGGAGGGTGCTCCCGATGCGATTACGTTTAACCGCTTTGACGTAGGCGTTGGCGTCAGTGCCTTTGAATTGGACTTCTGGGGCCGGGTCGCGAGCCTAAGCGACGCCGCGCGCGCGGAATATCTCGCAACGGTTGCCGCGCAGCGTGCTTTCTATCTCTCGTTGATTGCGGATACGGCGGCGACCTATTACGAAATCGTCGAGACGGAAGAACAGATCGCCCTGGCCGAAGCCACCGCCGAAAGCAGGCGCGAAGGGCTGCGGATTGCAAAAGTGCGTCTCGATAATGGCGTGACCTCGGCACTGCCTTTCCGTCAGGCGGAAACACTGCTGACCCAGGCAGAACAGCGACTGGCAGCCGAGCAGCTAACATTGGCGCGTCTACACAATCAGCTGGCGGTATTGGTGGGTGGAACTATTCCCGAGCCGCTTCCCGACGGGCTCGCTCTGGCGCAGCAGGGTAATGAGCGGCGGCTGGCGGCGGGCCTGCCGTCTACCTTGCTTTTTGTACGGCCCGATATCGTCGCGGCCGAAGAACAGCTACGGGCAGCACGTGCCAATATCGGTGCCGCTCGCGCAGCATTCTTCCCCACTATCTCGCTGACCGGCAATACGGGATTTTCGTCAAGCAGCCTTGATGATCTGTTTTCGGGCAGCGGTTGGGGATGGAGCTTCGGTCCGGCCATTTCGCTGCCCATTTTCGACTGGGGTGCACGCGAAGCCAATCTGGCTCTCGCCCAGGCCCTGGAGGTCGAGCAGGTGGCGAATTACGATCGGACCGTCCAGGAGGCCTTCCGTGAAGTCTCGGATGCACTGGCCGGACGTCGCTGGTTGGCCGAGCAGGTTGCAACCCTGGAACGCGCCGTGATCGCACAGGAACGGATCGCCCATATCGCGCGCCTGCGCTATCGGGAGGGTGTAACCAATTATCTCGAGGTTCTCGATGCTGAACGAAACCTGTTCAACGCCCGCCAGGAGCTTCTCGCGACCGAACGGGCCTTGCTCCAGAACTGCGCTACGCTTTTCGTAGCTCTGGGCGGCGGTATTGGAGACGAAAAGCTCCTCTGGCAAGGGACTTAATAGAACTCTTGCAAATCCGGCAAAGGTCAACGCGGGCGGACGTCGCTCAGACGGTATCTCACCTCGCCAGCCTTCGGGCCAAGCGCCGCCGTTGTCCGGCAAGCTCCGATATTCCCGCAACGCAGCATGAGGGCCATGCGTCTTTGCCTCGCTACAGGAGCAAACGGGCCACCCGATTAGCAATCGAGACCGGGGTAGAAGGTTCCACACGTTCGGCGGCAGGACGAAGATCGTCTCGCCTCAGGCAAGCTCGATGCGAAACGAGCCAATGGCGCGGAGCCGTACCGTACCAGGCTCTTCCCGGGAGATGCCTCCCCTTACGTGCCTAGCCGATTCGATACGATATGGCCGGCGGTTTGCAATAGGCTATCCTCTGAAGATACAGTATGTCCCGCGTCTGCGCGATAAAGCTGAAGTTGCGAATTCGATACCTAGCAAGAGAGACGTTTAGGCGCACTTGCCTACCCCCTAAGTTAATGATACGAACCAGTCTACTTAAGGGTCAGAGACAGTGCGGCATGAGCTATTTGTTCAAAGCGGATCGGACTGCTTCCGGCGAATTTGGAGTGTATCCCGGATGCATTGCTCGACCAGCTCCGGTTTCTGTTGATGCACCTATGATTCCAGCTGTTCTCTTTGCTCGATGAAGCTGGGATCACGGCCAGAGATCTTCGTTCGAGAGGAACAGGAAAATGCCACGTTGGTCGTTTCAGGCGACTGGATTACGCAAAACCTCGCAGAACTCCCACCGACAGTTTCGTATGGTTCTTCGGATCATCCGGAAATCGACTGCAGCGAGCTAGGTCGGATCGACAGCGTCGGCGCGCTTGCAATCCTGACGCTTGTGCACCGAGCGGCAAAAATTGAGGGACTGCCTGAAAATCTGGCGCGCTTGTTCGAACTCGTGGACGCCGCCACCCAGGGAGAAGATGCCTCGGAGGCTGCCCGCCACCCGCTGCACGTACGCTTGGGGAAAGTGGTTTATCGGGCAGGACAGTCCATAAAAACAAGCGCGCGGTTTCTGGGGAAGCTAGAGGTTTCTCTGGTTCGTTCGATCGCAAACCCCAGCCGCATCAGGCCCGTTGCCCTGGCATCGTCAATCCAGAAAGCCGGACTCGAATCCTTGCCGCTGATTGCCATCATGACGTTCTTTATCGGGGCGGTGGTCGCCCTGATTGGAAGCGATCTGCTGGAACAATTGGGGGCAGCGGAACTGGTCGTGGAACTGGTCGGCATATCGGTCCTGCGAGAGTTTGGCGTGTTGATACCCGCAATCCTTCTTGCCGGGCGATCGACATCGACCTTTGCCGCCCAGATCGGTGCGATGCGCATGAACCAGGAAACCGAGGCGATGCAGGTTATGGGTATCGATCTGTTCGACGCTCTTGTCCTCCCCCGTTTCTTGTCCTTGCTCATCACCATGCCGTTACTTTCGGTCATCGCCATGATCGCTGGCCTGGCCGGGGGCCTGGTCGCCAGCTGGGGCATTATGGGCGTAAGCCCGATTCTGTTCATCGAGCGGTTGGAAAGCGCGGTGGAAATTCGCCATTTCTGGGTCGGGATAGCGAAGGTTCCGGTTCTTGCTGCCGCGATTGCCATTACTGGATGTCGGCACGGCCTTGCTGTCAAAGGCGATGTCGAGCAACTCGGCTCCCGAGTCACCGTGGCAGTTGTCCAGGCGCTGTTCGCCATCATCTTTCTAGATGCTGCCTTTGCCGTTCTTTTCAATGTGTTCGGCATATGAGCGAAGAGAATGACCAGATTATCAGTGTCCAGGGTCTGACCACCCGCTTTGGCGACCATGTCGTTCACGAAGATCTGGACCTGGAGGTGCGCCGGGGAGAGATTCTTGCAATCATTGGCGGATCGGGAAGCGGAAAGTCGGTTTTGGTGAATGCCATCCTCGGCCTTTTTGAACCGCATAGCGGAACTATCGAAATTTTTGGCAAGGAAATGTCGAATGCCTCTGATCGCCTTGCCGTCGATCGCCGCATTGGCGTGATGTTCCAGCACGGTGCGCTATTTTCATCGCTGACCGTTCAGCAGAATGTCGAAGCGCCTTTGATCGAGCATGCCGAATTGCGCGGCGAATGGCTAAAGCGTGTCGCCTTGATGAAGATTGGTCTGGTGGGCCTCGAAGCGGAAGTCGCGCGTCAACAGCCGACCGAACTTTCAGGGGGCATGAGCAAGCGCGTCAGTGTTGCCAGGGCCTTGGCCCTCGACCCTGAATTACTCTTTCTGGACGAGCCTACTTCAGGGCTTGATCCCATCGGTGCGGCAGAATTCGACCAACTTATCCGCACCTTGACCGACACGCTGGGCCTCACCGTAGTCATGATAACTCACGATCTCGACAGTCTCTACTCCATTTGCGACCGCGCCGCTGTGGTTGCTGACCGTAAAATTGTGGAAATTGCTTCAATTCCCGAGTTGGAACAGTCCGGTCATCCATGGATCAAGGATTTCTTCGCGGGCCGGGCGAAACGCGCCAAGGAGAGGAATTGCTAATGGAGCGAGAAGCGAATTACGGTCTTATCGGCGGGTTGACGCTTGTCCTGCTGGGCGCGGCCTTCGCGTTCGTGCTGTGGTTGGGGCAATCGCAGTTCACCAGTGATTTCGACGAATACCGTGTCGTTTTCGACGGTCCTGTTCGCGGCTTGAACCAGGGTAGCGAAGTTCAATTCAACGGGATTCCCGTCGGGGAGGTCACGTCAATCCAACTCGATCCGGACAACCCGAATCTGGTTGTGACCGAAATCCGTGTTCGAGAGGATACGCCGGTACGATCAGATTCAACGGCAACGACCGAGTCCGAGGGAATTACCGGTGGCAAGCATATTCAGATCGGCGCCGGAACGCCAACAAAGCCTTTCCTAATGGAGAGCTCGAGCGATAAGCGACCGACCATCCAGGCGGAAGAAAGCTCGATGGAATCGCTGATGGATGGCGGCGGAGAGGTGCTTGCCGATGCTTCGGAGGTCCTGAGCCGCGTTAATCGGGCTCTATCCGATGAAAACATCGAGAACATTTCTTCCGCGATTGCCGATGTCAAGACAACCACCGAGCAACTGCGCGCCAGTCGTGGTATGTTTGAAACAGCGGAACAGACATTGGTCCGGCTGGACCGCGCTGCTGCAGATGTCGAAGGTGCTGCGCAATCCGCACGGACGGCGATTGAAGGCGATGGCAGGGAGGCCTTCGCGGACGTGTCGGCAGCCGCAAGAGATTTGAAGGCCGGGATCGCCGAGGCGCGCACCGTCATCCAGCAACTCGATACAGCCACAAGCGGATTGGCCGGGCCGGACGGATCAGGGATCGCCCAGACACTGGAATCGCTCGATAAAGCCGCGACTGAAGTAGAGCAGCTTTCTCGTCAACTGCGCCGTAATCCCCGTGAAAGGAAACTGTCAGAATGATCAGATTGCTATCGAAGAACCTTCCGATCATCGTGGTGCTGGTGGGTCTGACAGGGTGCGGCGGCGGTGTTTTGGGAATTGGCGACGAGACGTCCCTGTACCGGGTGGGCAACAATGCAGACACGGCACCGGCTGTCGCGCAAGGCCGTTTACCTCTTTATATCGCTCGACCCCAGATGCCTTCAGGTGCTGATGCAGACCGGATCCCCACTGTCGAAATGCAGGAGATCACATATTTGGCCGAGGCCCGGTGGGCCAGCCCTGCCCCTGAGATGATAAGCGATCTGCTCAAGGAGAGCATAGAGCGCAACGTAAATCAGGCCTATGTGCCGATCCAGTCGGGATTACCCGATCATCATTTGCTCTCTACGAGATTCACCTCTTACGCGGCCTATTACGAAAATGGGTCCGAAAAGCCGCCGGTTATCCGTGTGGTCGCTCAAGCCGAACTCGCTCGCGCTGCGAACTCTGGCCCCCTGGCAGTTGGGAAATTTTCCCGACAAGTGCCGGCAGTAGAGAACACGGTTTCGTCAGTCATCGACGCTTTCAACACTGCAAGTGTGCAAATTGCTGACGAGATGGCTGTCTGGGTCGGAGAAAATATGGGCGAATAACTAGTCGTGCAGTTTGGATAACGGGTTCCACATACCCCCGCTTATCGTGAGGGACTATCGGCAACGGACGGTCGACAACCGTAAACGAAGAGGTTTACCGATCGATCCATTCGTTCGGCAATTTCAGGGGTGTAGCCAGCTTCAGTTATGCCCAGCGCCGCACGACGAAACGGTGAAAGGATCACCGCCGAAACGAATTGCTCAGCGGCAAAATCGGGATCTGACACGGCAATCTCGCCTTTTTCGTTCGCTCTCTGCAACACTCTGACCACCAGTTTTGTGGTGCGGATGAACCCGAACTCATAGACTTTATTTGCAAGTGCGGGGAACCGCGTGGCCTCCCCCAGCACGACGCGCTCCATAGCGACATGCACATCGGAAAGCATCCACGAAAGTAGCTTTTCGGCTAAGACCACAAGATCGAGAGTGATATTGCCAAGGTCCGGTATGTCCTGTTCGAGAGCGTTCAACCGATCGTGGATTTCCGTCAAGATCACAGGCTCGAACAGTGCCGATTTGCCCGTGTACCGAGAATACAGGGTTCGTTTTGATATCGCCGCTTTCTCGGCAATGTGATCGGTTGTTGTTCTGACGAATCCTTCATCCAGGAAGGCTTGACGAGCGGTCCGAAGTATCTTTCTCGACAGAACCCTCGAAGCTTGGCGGGTAGGCCTACCCATTCAACTTGATTCCATCACCTGGCACGCACTTCTCTCCGCCAACATGTTTCGCCCGTCTCGCCATTGCCGCCATCTTAAAGAAGACAGAGGCGTTAGCCAACAGTTTCGCAAGTGGTCTGAGCCCCTAAATTTCCTCCAATGATAGGTAGAGTCCGGCCCTGACAAGGAGACGGACTGACGTGCTCCCCTGAAATGTGACCGGCTTTTGGTAGAGTCCGACGCGAAGGAGTCGGACGAAAATGAAACGAAGCAGGTTCAGCGAAGAGCAGATCATCGCGGTATTGAAGGAGCAGGAGGCTGGGATGCCGACGGCGGAGGTGTGCCGCCGCCACGGGATCAGTTCAGCCACGTTCTACAAGTGGAAGTCGAAGTTCGGCGGGCTGGAGGTCTCCGATGCCCGGCGGCTGCGGACGCTCGAGCAGGAGAACAGCCGGCTGAAGAAGCTGCTGGCCGAGGCGATGCTCGACAACGTGGTGCTGAAGGATCTGGCATCAAAAAATGTATGACCCGCCCTGTCCATGCAAGGGTCGATTGGTGTTGACGGTGCCAGTCTGCACAAATGTATCCGGCCTCTCGCGAGTGGGCCGCTGTTGCGGCCAGGCCTTGATGAGATCCGCGCGCCTCGTTCCCAGATAAATGCTTCGGGCTTTCTGCCCGCTTTTTTGCAGGGGCTTACGATGCGCTGGTCCACTGTCTCGTCATCACTCTCACGAACCTCGCAGTTGGTGGCGGCTTCGTTCAGCCGAACGCTGGAACGCGCCGCTCGTAGGTAGCACCCGGCTTGGTCAGGATCACCCAGACGATGCGAGCGATCTTGGCTGCCAAGGCAACCGTGACCTTGTTTTTGTGCATCCGACTCTCAAGTCCATCGAGCCATGGTCCCAGTCGGTCCCGGCTGCGGTCAAGATGCGTGACGCAGGATCGAGCGCCATGGACGATCATCCTTCGCAGATACTTGTTGCCGCGCTTGCTGATGCCGAGCAGCTTGGTCTTCCCGCCGGTCGAGTGTTCGCGCGGCACCAAGCCGAGCCAGGCAGCAAGATCACGAGCCTTGGCGAACTGGTGCCCGGAACCGGCTGCCGCCAATAAAGCGGTCGAGGCAAGCGGGCCGATGCCCGGCACTGTCATCAGGCGCCGTGCGGTATCGCTGCGTGCTGCGATGTCTTCGATCTCGTGGTTCATCGTCGCGATGCGCTGTTCGAGCTCCATCATCTCGCCGTGAACCTCTGTCAGGATGCGGCGCATCGAAGGAGTAAGCTCGTTGGTCTCATCTGCCAGCACGCGTGGTATCTCGGCCTTGAACTTGCCCGCCCCCTGATGGATCGCGATGCCATACTCGAGGCAGAAAGCGCGCATCTGGCTGATCAGCCTCGTTCGATGGGCGATCATCCGGTCTCGAACCCGGTGGAGCGCTTGCAGGTCGATCTGCTCAGGAGTCCGAATCTCGACGAAGCGCATGGTCGGCCTGGTCACGGCTTCTGCGATGGCCTCTGCATCGATGATATCGTTCTTGTTCGACTTCACGAAAGGCTTCACGAACTGTGCCGGCACGATACGGACCGTATGCCCCATCGCCTGCAGCTTGCGCGCCAGCCACTGCGAGCCCGGGCACGCTTCCATCCCGACCAGCACTGGGGAAGCGCGCTCGAAGAACTGCAGCAAGGTCTCTCGCCTGAACGTTGCCTTCTGGATCGGCGCGTGGGCAGCATCAAGGCCGACCACGTGAAAGATCGTCTTGCCAATGTCGACGCCGAACACGGCTGCATCTCTTGGTTGGTTGCGTATGCTCATCATTACCTCCTTCTCGGTCCGCAGAACATGCGTGGTAGAACAGGGTGGGTCATCTCATTAATGGTAACGCCCGGCGCGAAGCGGGAAGCCGTCGCCCATGCCCGTGAGCAGCACGGGCTGAGCGAGCGTCGGGCGTGCAGTCTGGTTGGTGTGAGCCGCAGGGTGATCCGTTACGAGCCGACAAGGCCGGATGACGGAGCACTGCGGCAACGGTTGCGCGAGCTGGCAGCGGAGCGTCGCCGGTTCGGCTACCGCCGTCTGGGCTACCTGCTGGCGCGGGAAGGCATGAGGCCCAACCACAAGAAGTTGCTGCGCATCTACCGCGAGGAAGGGCTACGGGTGCGCCGCCGTGGCGGCCGGAAACGGGCACTGGGCACGCGCAGGCCAATGGTGTTGCCAGATGGTCCGAACCAGCGGTGGTCGCTCGACTTTGTATCCGACAGCCTGATCTGTGGTCGCCGCTTCCGCATCCTGTGCGTGGTCGATGACTTCTCGCGAGAATGCCTGGCGCTGGTGGCCGACACGTCGCTGTCAGGCGCGCGGGTCGCCCGGGAACTGACCAGCCTGATCGGGATGCGCGGCAAGCCACACACGGTGGTCAGCGACAATGGCACCGAACTGACCTCATCGGCCATCCTGCGCTGGTCACAGGAGCGGCGGGTCGAGTGGCACTACATCGCGCCGGGCAAGCCGATGCAGAACGGCTTCGTGGAAAGCTTCAATGGCCGTCTGCGCGACGAATGCCGCAACGAGACGCTGTTCACCTCGCTGGCGCACGCCCGGTTCGTGCTCGCTGCATGGCGGCACGACTACAACACGGTCAGGCCACACTCGAAACTGGGCGGGAAGACCCCCGCCGAGATCGCCGGCGAACGTGTCTGGGGGCATGCCACCAGACACGTTGCCATCCCATCAAACATCAATCATGAAGGCGCGAGACTCTACCTCTGAATGGTAACAATCAGGGGAGCACGTCACTCAGACCAGTTACATTGGCTGAGAAGAGAGGGTCAAAAAAGAGGGTCCGACACAGCGAAGCGCCGAACCCTCTTGCAATTAGCGAGTAAGTTTAAAACTTGCCGCGCACGGTGATGCCGTAAGTCCGCGGTTCCGCAAGAAAAGCGGAGAACGTTTGTTGCGGAGCCACGAAAGGCGTGTTGAAGGCCACCTGCGTATACCCAACGTCAAACAAATTATTGACCCATCCCTCGATCGCGAAGCGATCCGCAATATTGGTCAGACCCACACGCCCGTTCACTACGACGAAGCTGTCCTGTTCCTTGCTGAAGAGCAGGTCGGAGCCGGTGTTGTAATCACCAGCCATACGAGCGTTCACGAAGACCAGGCCTTCGAGCCCACTGTCGCCGATTGGCGGCGTCCACGTAAGCGACGATGTTGCCACGATCTCTGGTGCATTCGACAGGTTGTCGCCTGGCAGCAAGCGTAGTGCGGGGTCGAGCGGTGCCCCGGTATCGTCCCCGATAAGATTGTCTTCAAAGCTCGTATCAGAATAGGTGACGCCAAGGGTAATATCCAAATCACGAGCGGGCCGTAGATAGGTTTCGATCTCGACACCTTGAGCGATCACACCTGGTGCAACTTCATCGGAAGAGCATGCACCGGTTGTCGCGCTTGCGTCTCTGTCGGCCCCGCCGAGATCGCTATCGCAACTATTGACCGTCTGCACAATGTAGAACGCCCCATTGAACGTGTTCAACTGGAAGTTACTGAACTCTTGCCGGAAGCCTGCAATGCTAACCCCGAACTCGCGTGTCGAGTATTTGAGGCCGATCTCATATGCATCGACTGTTTCTTCATCGAACTGCAGCGCGGCTGCCGAGATATTGGCCGGATCGAACGCAAGCGGATTTGACAGTGCAGACCTGTCGAGGTTGAAACCGCCCGCCTTGTAGCCGCGTGAATACGAACCGTAGACTAGCAGATCGGGAGTTGGCTTCCAGCTCAGGATAGCCGTGCCGGTAAACTCCTCTTCTTCGCGCGAGTCTTCGAGAGAAACTCCATCGAGCTCCGATGTCGAATTGCCTTGGCAGGAAAGGCTGATGATACCACCGGCCAGAGGTGCCAAAGTCGGAACACCCAGAAAGCCTCCGAGCAGATTGCGGTTTGTCGGACAAACCGTGTTGTCGTTGCGGAAAGTTGCGTCGAAGTCCTTGGTTTCGTTTGTATAACGAAGCCCCAGCGTCAAATCGAGCGTATCCGTGATCGCAAAGATATTATGCGTGAAGAACGCGAAGTTCTCACTCGTCTGATTGTAGACCTCGCTGACCGTTCCCAAATCGCTGATGCTTGCAAGGTTGTTGATACCTGCGAGGATCGCCGGGGTTGCAGCGCCGAATGCCGGGCTTCCGGTCAGCGTACCGTCCAATGCCGCCACGTTGGCACCCAGGCAATTGGAAGCCCCCGGATTGACCAAAGCCGGGTTGATCGCGATAGCGATGCGGCACGCTACGAAATTGCCGTACTGGGTGCCGAACCGCAGATTGTCACGCACCTGCAGTTCTTCATTGGCGTAATACGCGCCGATCAACCAATCGAGTTTGCCATCGAAGGCCTCACCGGTAAGGCGCAGTTCCTGAGTGAATGTTTCAAAGTCTCGAGCAAGAGCATTCTCGGTCGGAGCGCGGTAGAGAATATCGACAGTAGTGTAATCGGTGTCAGATCCCTGGCTGTTGGCATATTCACGGTAGCCCGTGATAGACGTCAACGTGACGTTCCCGAAATCCCAATTGATCTCAGCCGAAATACCGTAGTCTTCGGTTTCGCCTTCATAGCTTCTGCCCGGCGTAGGGTACAGGTCGCGGTTGAATGTATCCTGGGTGAGGGCACGCGGATCCTGCCCAAGCGCAAGCAACACGGGAACGATCGGATTTGCGGTACTCGTCAGGGCGGCCCCATCCGATGGCCTCGTAAAGGGATCAAATCCAGCGCTGATCCGTGCAAGCGGAGCAAACTCGGGCTGGACGAACGTCGCGGCACAGCACGCTTCGTCCTTTTTGGAATAATCCCCGACAAGGCGAATGGACAGGTCGTCATTGGGTTCGAACAGGAGCTGACCGCGGACCAGATAACGATCGCGATTGTTGATCGTCCCGCCGTTGGTAATATCGTTGTAGAAGCCGTCGCGCTCAAAATACACGCCGTCCACACGCGCAGCTACGGTGTCGCCAAGCGGAGCGTTTATGCCACCTTCGACGCGGATCGCATCATAGTTGCCATAAGTGAAGGCCCCGTATGCGCTGAAATCGAACTCGGGCGGTGCGGTGTAGATATTGATCAGGCCTGCCGATGAGTTCCGCCCGCCCAGAGTACCTTGGGGACCGCGAAGGATTTCGACCCTGTCGATAGGGCCGAGCTCACTCAGGGCGCTTCCCGAACGAGAGCGATAGACTCCATCGACAAAAACCGCGACCGAACTTTCCAGACCAGGGTTGTCGCCGACCGTGCCGATACCGCGAATACGCGCGGAACCGTTAGCTTCGTTGCCGGTGGAAGACACCAGCAGGGACGGTGCAACCTGGTTCAGCTCACGTATGTCGCTGGCGCCCGAATTCTGGAGGGTTTCTCCGGAAACAGCTGACACGGCGACTGGAACATCCGCCAAGACCTGCGATCGCCCTTGCGCGGTAACAATGATTACGTTTTGGTCTTCGACATCGGCCCCTTCAACCAGATCCGCATCGGGTTCGCCAACATCCTGGGCGAAGGCGGCTGTCGGTGTGAAGGCAAGTGCCGCTGCCAATGCACCAAGGGCGCAATGGTGGCGTGATGGAAATCTTTTCATGTGCCTCTCCTCTAAGAATGTGCCCCATCCTAGGCACTAGTCGATGTTAGAAACGATGCCGATAAGCGCGTTTCATTTCAAGACTTGGTAGATGAATTGACGGATTATTTCACATTGTCGACAAGCATGTGGCAAAAATGCCATGCAGGTCACTACATGCAGGTTTCTAGTAGCCAGAAAGCTTGGAAAATCGGTCCTTTAACCAGCTCGACGAACCGAAGCTCTGCTCCAGCACGCGGGCGCGCTTGAGATAGAAGCCGACGTCGTACTCATCGGTCATGCCGATCCCGCCGTGCAGCTGGATGCCCTCGTTTGCCATGGTGTGCATAACGCGGTTGGCTTCCGCCTTGGCGATGGTCGCCGCGCGCGCCACGCCGAAGCCGGCATCGACGGCTTGCAGGCCCGCCTCGACCGCGCTGCGCATCTGGGCGAGATCGGCGAAGAGGTCCGCCATGCGGTGTTGCAGCGCCTGGAAGCTCGCCAGCACCTGGTTGAACTGCACGCGCTGCTTCAGATAGTCGAGCGTGTCGTCGAACACTTGCTGCGCCATGCCGAGCATTTCGGCTGCGGTGAGCACGCGCGCGCGGTCGAGCACGTCATCGAGCAGGTTGTCGCCGCCATTGGCGAGCTTCTCCGCCGCCGCGCCGTCGAAGGTGACGTCGGCATGGCTGCGCTGGTCGGTGAGCTTGCGCGTGGCTAGCGACACGCCGTCGCCTTTCTCCACGAGATAAAGCCCGTCCTTTGCGGCCACTACGAACAGGTCGGCACCATGCGCCTCGTGGACGAAAGCCTTGGTGCCCGACAGCTTGCCGCCCGATACGCTGGTCTCGATCTTCGACGGATCGTGCTTTGCGCCCTCATCGACCGCTAGCGTCGCAATCGCCTTGCCGCTCGCCAGTTTAGGCAGCCACTTCGCTTTCTGCTCGTCGCTGCCACCCAGCACGATGGCACTCGCGGCTACCGTGTTCATCACCAGCGGGCTGGCGGTCAGCGTCTTGCCGAGTTCCTCGACGACGAGGCCCGCGGACAGGAAGCCGAAGTCCGACCCGCCGTGCTCTTCGGGGATGATGACCCCGGCCCAGCCCATCTGCGCCATCGTCGCATAGGCGTCGCGGTTGAAGGCTTCGGGCTCGCCGCTGGCGCGGACCTTGCGGAATTCGGTGACCGGGCTTTCGTTGACGACCCATTCGCGCGCCATGTCGCGCAGCATTTCCTGTTCTTCGTTGAGAACTGCCATTGTCCTTGCTCCCCTCTCTTACTGGTGGTCGAGCATGCCGAGCACGCGCTTGGCGATGATGTTGTTCTGGATTTCGGTCGAGCCGCCATAGATCGTCGTGGCCTTGCCGAAGAGCCACGCGCGCACGGCCCCGAGCTCGCCGTCCGAAAAGCCGTCGCCTTCCCAGCCGAGGCCCTGAAGCCCGCGGATTTCGATCAGCAACTCGCTGCGTTCCTGGCTGAGCTTGGTGCCGAGCTTCTTGAGCACCGAGCTGATCTCGGACACGCCGCCCTGCGCCTTACTTTCCTCGACGGCGCGGCGCGCGGTGAGGAGGAAGCTTTTCCAGCGGATCTCGAAATCGGCGATCTTGTCGCGCAGCACGGCATCGGCAAGCTCGCCATCGTCGCCGGTCGGCTGGTACTTCTTGGCGATTTCGCCGAGGCTCTGGCCCATGAGGCGAGCAAGGCTGCCGCCGCCCGAAATATTGGTGCGTTCGTGCTGGAGCAGCCGCTTGCCGATGGTCCAGCCCTGGCCCTCCTCGCCGACGAGGTTTTCCTTCGGCACCTTCACATCGGTGAAAAAGGTTTCGCAGAACGGGCTCGTGCCGCTGATCATGGTGATCGGGCGGACTTCGACGCCGGGCGAATCCATGTCGATCAGCATGAAGCTGATGCCCTTGTGCTTGTCGCTCTTGTCGGTGCGAACGATGGCGAAGCACTTGTCCGCCCATTGCCCGCCGCTGGTCCAGGTCTTCTGGCCATTGACGAGGTAATGGTCGCCCTTGTCCTCGGCGAAGGTCTGCAAATTGGCGAGGTCGGAACCGGCATTGGGTTCGCTGTAGCCCTGGCACCAGCGGATTTCGCCGCGGCAGATCGGGGGGATGTGTTCCTTTTTCTGCGCCTCGTTCCCGTATTCGAGCAGCGTCGGCCCGAACATCATGACGCCCATGCCGCCGATCGGGTTGTAGGCACCCGCCTTGGCGAATTCCTGGTCGATGATCTTGGCCTGCGCCTTGGTCAGGCCGCCGCCGCCGTATTCCTTCGGCCAGGTGGGGGTGCCCCAGCCGCGCGCGCCCACGGCTTCGCGCCACTTGGTCTGCGCCGGCGTTTCATTGGTCGGGCCGTCCACGCCCGCGAGCGCGTTGGACTGGCCTTTCAGTTCGGGCGGGAAATTGTCGGCGAGGAATTGCTGCACTTCCGCGCGGAAGGCGTCTTCGTCGGTCTGGGTTGCGGGCTCGATTTGTGTGGCCATGGGTGTTTTCTCGAAGAATCAAGGAAAGACAGATAAGAATGTAGGCTACGGGGACGAGGATCCCTCCGTCAGTATTGTTGTTCGGGTAGGTGAAGAACCAATCCATCCAGCATCGGCTTCATCGGAATCTGACAGGCAAGGCGACTGTATTCAGTGGTGCCTTCGGCGAACTGCAAGAGGTCGGCCTCCATTCCATCATGCATAAGCCGACCCACCTTGTCGATCCATTCGGGATCGACATGCACATGACAGGTCGCGCAAGCACATACCCCTCCGCAATCGCCATCGATACCCGGCACGTCATTGTATAGCGCCGCTTCCCTGGCTGTCTCGCCTTCTTCTATTTCGACCTCCCGTCGCTCACCATCGCTAGCCACGAACGTAATTTTGATCATCTTGAACTCCGCATTTCGATCTCGAGAGTCAGCGGGCGCGGAGCCGCACCGGCAGCCTGGTGATTCCGCGGACGAGGTTTGAAAAAAGACGCTCTGGTTCACCTGTAACCTCGACCCGGGAAAAGCGCTTGTGAATTTCTTCCCAGATGATCCGCAGCTGCAGTTCCGCGAGCCGGTTTCCCATGCAGCGGTGAATGCCATAGCCGAATGAGAGGTGATGGCGCGGATTTTTGCGGTCGATGATGAACTGGTCCGCGCGCTCGATAGCACTCTCGTCGCGGTTGCCTGACAGGTACCACATCACCACCTTGTCGCCCTTCTTGATCTGTTTGCCGCCGATCTCCCAATCTTCCAGCGCGGTGCGGCGCATATGAGTGAGGGGGGTCTGCCAACGGATGATTTCCGGAACCATTTTGCTAATGAGCGAAGGATCCGCGTCGAGTTTCGCGTACTCGTCCGGGCTTTGGTTCAAGGCGAGCACGCCGCCGCTGATGGAATTGCGTGTTGTGTCGTTTCCACCGACGATCAGCAGCATAAGATTGCCGAGAAACTCGAGGAACGGCATGTCGCGCGTGGCGGGAGAATGAGCCATCATCGAGATGAGGTCGTTCTTCGGCTCCTCGTTTATCCGTTCGTCCCACAGAGTCTTGAAATACATCGCGCAACCGATGAGTTCTTCGCGCCGCGCCTCGTAGGATTCGACGATCCCGGTTTCAGGTGCCGCAGTTGCTACATCGGACCAGCGCGTCAGCTTGCGCCGCTCCTCCCAAGGGAAATCAAACAAGGTTGCCAGCGTCATCGTCGTCAACTCGATCGCAACCTTATCCACCCAGTCGAAATCTTCGCCAATCGGGAGTTCATCGAGAATCTCTCCCGCGCGCTTGCGGATGATCGGCTCGAGCAGTTGCAGGTTGGACGGAGCCACTGCCGGAGTCACCGCCTTGCGCTGCTGATCGTGCTTGGGCGGGTCCATCGCTATGAACATTTCAAGTTCGAGCGCGCCTTCCACCGAATGCATGTCCTGGATTGCAATTCCGCCTAGCTTCGCTTCCGAAGAGAAGACCTTATGATTGGTGTCCACCGCCATGATGTCGTCGAACTTGGTAATGGACCAGTAAGGGCCGACATAGCTCTCGCGGCAGTAGTGGACAGGTTCTTCGGCGCGCAACCTGTCAAAAAATAGACCGATGGTATCGTTCTGAAACAGGCTTGGCCGGGCCACGTCGATTTCCTCGATCGGAATTGACGCGATCCTCGCCGCGGCATCCGGCTCGGCGATCTGGCTGTCCATAAGAACTATTCCTTCTACATCTCAGGCCTGATCGGCCTTCAGTCATCCTTAAGGGAGACATCTCGTGCAGTCAATAAATCGTATACTCTTTTAGTCCCTTGCAGACACCAATCCCATCGGATAGTGTGCCGATCCAACGAAGGTTTGCTAATATCCTTATACTTTTTATTCGAGAGGTGCGGGTGTGCTGATGAGTGGCGGATGTCAGCGGTGAAGAAGGCCAAGCGTGCCCTTTCTCTTGCGCAAAGCATCGTGCGGGACATCGAGGCGGGTCGCCATAACCCGGGTGACAGGCTTCCGCGCGAGGATGAAATGCTCGCGCGTTACGAGGTTGCGCGCGCAACTTTGCGGGAGGCTTTGCGGTTCCTGGAATTGCAAGGGGTCATCCATCTCCAGCTCGGCCGTGGTGGAGGTCCCGTCGTAGCCCGTCCGCAGACCGGCGATTTTGCAAGCAGTTTGTCATTGATTCTGCATTTCATGGAAGCCGATTTGCGTGGTTTGCTTGAATTGCGCGAAGCAATTGCTCCCGATGTCGCAGGGTATGCAGCCCAGCGTGCAACTACCGCTGATCTCAGCGCGTTGGCAGGGTGTCTGGCGGAATTGAGGCATCATGAAGCCTCTGATCAATTCGAGGAACTTAATCGCAGATTTCACGACTTGTTGGGTTGGGCGAGCGGCAATCCGCTGTTCGGTTTGCTGACCTCTGCGATGCATCTGTTGACCCGCGAGTTTTCCCATTCGCTGGGATATTCGGCACAGGAACGGGCGGTGCAGATGAAGTTTCTGGTGCGGGTGCTCGAGGCAGTGCGGACTGGCGACAGCGCCGCGGCCCGTCAAGCAATGAGCCGGTTGGTGGCCGGCTCTGCCGTCTATCTTTCGGAGCGCAGCCCCGAGCTGGTCTCGCAGCGGGTGCGGTGGGGGCAGCTGTAGAATTTTCAATAGTTTGAGTGTGCGTTTAGGCAAGTGGCTGGAGAGGAAGAATGGCGTTGAAGAGCCGAATATGCGAAATGCTGGGGATCCGGTACCCGATCCTGCTTGCCGGGATGGGCGGAGCGAGCGTTCCGGCGCTGGCGGCTGCGGTTTCGAATGCCGGCGGGCTCGGGGTCCTGGGTGCCGCGGCGTGTTCGCCCGATCAGTTGCGTGACTGGATTCGCCAGACCCGGGAATTGACCGACAAACCTTTCGGTGTCGATACGCTGCTCCCCGCGTCGGTCAGGCGCGGCTCTGCCCCTCAAAGCGGTGCTGCACCCCAAAATCCCATGGATCTGATGGGTGAATATCAGCAGTTCGCGCGCGACTTCATGGATCGTGAAGAGCTTCCGGAGGTCGATGCTGCCGCCGCCATGCGGGCGGCGGGCGCGCCTGAAATGGGCAAGGGCGGCCCGCAGTTGTTCTCGAAGGAATTCTTTGAGGCGCAGATGGAAGTGGTGATCGAGGAAAAGGTGCCGGTTTATGCTGCCGGCCTTGGCAATCCTGAACCCTGGATGGATCGGCTCCATGCCAATGGCACCAAGGTCATGGCGGTGATCGGCAAGGTCAAGCACGCCGAACAGGTCGTCGGGTCGGGCATCGACATGATCGTCGCGCAAGGGCACGATGGCGGAGGTCACAACTCGCCGATCGGGACTATTTCCTTGATTCCCCAGGTGGTCGACGCCGTTGGCGATCGTGTTCCTGTCCTTGGGGCCGGCGGTATCTCGGATGGCCGGGGTGTTGCCGCTGCGATGATGCTGGGGGCAGAGGGCGCGTGGGTCGGCACGGCATTTCTCGCGACCGAGGAAGCGGGCATCGAGCGCTTCCAGAAAGAGGCGATCACCGAAAGCGGCGATGCCGATACGGTCGTTAGTCGATCGCTTACCGGCAAACCGGCGCGCATGATCCGTAACAAATGGGCCGACGCCTGGGTGCAGGCCGGAAAGGAGCCTCTGCCGATGCCCTATCAGTCGATGATCTCCGGCCCGGTCATGGCCTCCGGGATCAAGGCAGAGCGCAAGGATGTCATCCCCGGCTTCGCGGGGCAAGGCATCGGCCTGATCGATTCGATCCGGCCTGCCGCCGAAGTGATGCGCGACCTGGTCGATGGAGCCGAGAAGGCGTTGGCGTCCGCTGGTATCTACAAGTGAAGCGCAGGAGGCAAGAAGATGGCTTACGCCAAAGGTCATGAATTGCGCCGCCCCGTAGAGCCTCTCAGAGCGCTGGGGCAATGAGGCAGTTGATTGCCGACAAGGAGGATACGGCGCAGGTGTTCCGTATCGTCAAGGCATTGTCGGGCAATTCCTATTATCGGAATTTCAATCGCTTCATGAAGTCGAGCGATGGGCGGCGTATCGCTTCCGACCGGGCCGACCTACTTGAAACCTTGTGCGATCGCAAACGCCTTGCGACCTGTGCGTCTGGCACGCTTGGCCGAGCCTACCTCGATTTTGTTTACGGGGAGGGTCTGACAGCAGAAGGTCTGGCGGAAGCCAGCGAGGCCGGAGGTCTGGAGGACCTCGGCGACCCCGATGTTTCCCTCTATCGTCGGCGCCTTCGCGATTCGCATGACCTGTTTCATGACGTCGCCGGATACGGCAGGGACGCACTGGGCGAATTGTGCGTGCTGTCCTTCGGAAACGCGCAATTCTATAATCACGGGATCGCTTTCATCTTGGGCGTCGGCATTCCCAAGATGAAACTGGAAGCTGCCCAGTTGCCAGTGGCGCGCGCTGCATTTGAAGCGTGGCGCCGGGGCCGGGCTGCAGCCGATCTGACCACCTTCTACTGGGAAGAAAATCTCGATCGTCCGTTGGAGGATGTCCGCCGCGAGTTGCGACTGCGTCCGCCGGAGACCTATCAGAGGGTGCGCGCTCTTTCCGAACAGCTCGAACGCGATTACCAGGCGGTCAGGCAGGCATGAGCTTAAGCGACAAATCGGCCATCACCGGAGTGGGCGAAACCGCTTTCGTGAAAGGCACCGAGAAAACCGCGGTCGACATGATGCTGGAAGCATCGCGCAAAGCCATAGCAGATGCAGGGCTGAAGCCGTCGGATATCGACGGCATGGTTCCTCCGCCGATCTACACCACCTCGGAAGAGATGGCGGCTAACCTCGGTATCGAAGTTCTGCGCTATGCCTCTACGGTCCACATGGGCGGGGCGAGCCCTACCACGGCACTCCAGAACGCCGCGATGGCAATTGCCAGCGGCTTATGCGACCATGTGCTGGTGACGCTCGGGTGGAACGGTTATTCCGCCTTGCGGCCCAAGCCTGGCGCACCGCCGACGCGGCCGATGAACATGAACACCCTGACGAATACGATCCAAGGCTATTACATTCCGTATGGCGTGTTCCTGCCGGTGCAGATGTATGCCTGGCTCGCCACCCGGCACTCCCGAATTTACGATATCGGCCCGGAAGCGATGGCGGCCGTTGCACTGGCGTGCCGTCGCCATGCGCAGATGAATCCGCAGGCCTTCACTTATGGCCGGGAACTGGATGCCGAAACCTACCATTCCGCGCGCTGGATATCCGAACCCTTTCGCCTCTACGATTGCTGTCTGGAGACTGACGGGGCATGCGCAGTCGTGGTTTCGCGAATAGACCGCGCCAGGGACATGCCGCATGTTCCCGTGAGCATCGCCGGTGCGGCTGAAGGGCATCCTTACCCCGCCGACGATATCCCTTCGCGTCCCGACCCCTTCAAGATCGGCCTGAGCTACGCCGCGCCGCGCGCGTTCG
Organism: Qipengyuania sp. L-5Y; assembly: GCF_056859455.1. Classification (NCBI taxonomy): domain Bacteria; kingdom Pseudomonadati; phylum Pseudomonadota; class Alphaproteobacteria; order Sphingomonadales; family Erythrobacteraceae; genus Qipengyuania; species Qipengyuania sp. L-5Y. The sequence continues at coordinate 23,578 of NZ_JBSXOM010000029.1, forward strand.
AAATGGCGGGGGTCGATCGCGAAGACATGGATTTTCTGCAGATCTACGACTGCTTCACCTACGTGGTTCTCCTTCAGCTGGAGGCCCTGGGCTATTGCGAACCAGGTGGACAGGCAGAGTTCGTCGCGAATGGCCAGATCGAGCTGGGCGGGCGCTATCCCGTCAACACCCATGGCGGCCTGCTGAGCGAGGCCCATGTTTGGGGACTGAACCATGTCGTCGAGGCGGTGCGTCAGTTGCGCCACGATTGTGGGGAGCGGCAGGTCGAAGGCGCCCAGACCGGCCTGGTGACCGGCTGGGGCGATCTGGGTGACGGCAGTATAGCGATTTTGAGGAGGTTTGCGTGAGCGACGAGAAAGATCTGCCGCCCAAGATGCGCCCCTCGGCGCAGGCCGCACCAGCCAAGCCAAAGCCGCGCCCGCAGGATCCGGTGGAGCAGGAATTCTGGAACCGGTGTCAGGACGGCAACCTTTACTTCCAGCAGTGCGAAGGATGCGGCAGTTTTCGGCATTTGCCGCGCTATATGTGCGCCCGATGCGGTTCTCCTGAATGGTCGTGGGAGCGTAGCACCGGCAATGGCACGCTGTTTTCCTGGACGGTGACCCATCAGGCACTGCATCCCGCCTTCGCCGGCGAGATTCCCTTCATCGCTGCGGTGGTGGAACTGGAGGAGGGAGTGCGCATGGCAACCCGGCTGGTCGATTGCGCGCTCGACGAGCTTGAGCTCGATCTGCCGGTCACGCTGGATTTCGAGCCGATCTCCGAAGATTTTCGCCTGCCAGTATTCCGACCCGTCGCGATCGCGCGCGCAGAAGGATAGACCAAGATGGATCTCGACTACGGACCCCAGTATGACGCGTTTCGCGAGGAAGTGCGCCAGTTCCTGCAAACCCACGGTCACCGCGCACCCGATGGCCAAGGCCGTGCCGCGCGCCCTTCCCCCGAAGCCGTCGAATGGCAAAAGCTGTTGATCCTGCATGGTTACACGGCGCGTACGATTCCCAAGGAATACGGCGGATACGGAGCCGAGCCGGACATCCTGAAATCGCGGATCATTGCCGAGGAATTTTCGCGCGCTGGCATCCCCGCAGGCCTTGCGAACCAGGGCATTTCCATGCTCGTTCCCACGCTGCTGGAACTCGGAACCGAAGCCCAGAAACGGCAATGGATCGAGCCGACCCTAAATGGCGAGATAGTCTGGTGTCAGGGATATTCGGAACCTGGAGCGGGATCGGACCTCGCCGCGCTCAAGACCAGCGCCCGCGTCGAAAATGGCGACTTTGTCATCAACGGACAGAAGATCTGGACCAGCACGGCCAAGCAGGCGGACATGATCTTTTGCCTTGTTCGGACCGAACCGGACGCGCCCAAGCACGGCGGCATCTCCTACTTGATCTTCTCGATGGACACACCAGGGATCGAGGTCCGACCACTCAAGACCATGACCGGTCATGCCGAGTTCAATGAAACGTTCTTTACCGACGTGCGGGTTCCCCTGGATCAGATCGTCGGGCAGCGCGGGCAGGGGTGGTACGTGGCCAATGCCACACTGGGCCATGAACGTGGCATGCTGGGCGACCCCGATGCACTGGAAAACCGGCTCCAGGCGCTGGTCAGGCTGATGCAAAAAGAACGCATCGGCCAGGGTTGCGCAATGGACAACGCCGTTCTGCGTGACCGGCTGGTTGCATTGCAAGCCGAAGTCGCGGCGATGAAATTCAACGGCATGCGCATCCTGTCGAACAGCCTTAGGGGGGATGCCGGCGGCATGGCGAAACTTGTCGTGAAGCTGCAGAGCTGTGAGCTCGCCCATCAGATTTCCGCGCTCGCGATCGACGCAATGGGCGAGATGGGCATACTCTATCACGGAAGCGAGCGCGAGCGCGAAGACGGTGCCTGGCAGTGGAACTACATGTTCCAGCTTGGTCTGATCATCGGTGGAGGCACCGCCCAGATCCAGAAGAACATCATCGCCGAACGCGGGCTGGAAATGCCGCGCGAACCCAAGTTCGCAACGCCTCCCGCCGTCGAACAGGCGACGGCCGTTGCAAGCGGGCAGAATAAGGGAGCCGCCTGATGGATTTCGGACTTTCGCAAGACCAAGAGATGCTCTGCGACGCGATCAGCCGCACTCTTGCTGATACTTGTCCGCTCGATCATGTGCGCGAATGCGCGGAGGGCTCGGTTCCCTTCAGCGACAACGTGCGTTCGGCGCTGGGCGAAATCGGCATTTGGGGAATGATGGTTCCCGAGCAACATGACGGGCTCGGGATGACAATGCTCGATGCCGCCGCTGTGGCCGAGCAGCTCGGCTATGCCGTCGCGCCGGTGCCTTTTATCGGTGCCCATGTACTGGCACCCCTTGCGCTGGCACAGGGCGGTAGCGAGGAGTTGAAGGCGCACTGGCTGCCGAGGATAGCGAAGGGCGAGGCGCAAATCGCCGTCGCGATCGCGGAAACGGTGGAGATCCGGGACCGGGCAGGCGTGGACTTCGACGGCGCAAAGCTCGACGGAACGGCTTTGTTCGCGCTCGACTTCCTGGAAGCCGACGCGTTTCTGGTAGCCGATACCGCCGGTCGTATGCACTTCGTAGCTGGCGATGCTGCGGGTCTGGAGAAGGTTGCTCTCAAAACGATCGACCGCACCCGGAGCGTAGGGGAGCTGCGGTTTTCTGGCGTAGCGGGCGAGGCTCTCGCGGACGATGGTGGGGCCACAGTCAGGCGCCTGCGGGACGCCGGCCGGGTGCTCCTGGCCGCCGATAGCCTCGGTGCGGGCCAGGCTATGATCGAAAAAGCGGTCGACTATGCCGGGCAGCGCGAACAGTTCGGACGAGTGATCGGCAGCTTCCAGGCGGTCAAGCATATGTGCGCGGAAATGGCTGCCCGCCATGAACCATGCCGTTCGCTGGTCTGGTATGCCGCCCATGCGTTCGATGCGACGCCCGACGAGGCTTCGCTGGTGGCATGCCATGCCAAATCACATACGGGCGAAGTCCACCGTTTTGTCGCCCGAACCTCAACCGAGGTGCATGGGGGGATGGGTTTTACCGATCTCCTAGGTCTGCATTTCTGGTTCAAGCGAATCGGTTTCGACCGCCAGGTTCTGGGAAGTCCCGAAGCGGTCCGGGCCGAAGCAGCGGCCTTGCAGGGGTGGACGCAGGTCGCATGAGACGATGAATTAGGCGCACGCTACCGACAAAATCGTGGCCACCAAGGAGAGAGGAATTAATACGTGATCGACTGGAACCTTGGCGACATCCTTGATGCAATCGAACCTGCGGTCCCGGAAGATGCTCCGGCGCTGATTCACGGCGACCGGATCATTAGCTGGCCCGAAATGTCGAAGCGTTCGAACAATTTGGCGCGCAATCTGCGCGCGCAAGGTGCAGGCGACGGGGCGAAGATAGCCTTCTACATGCGCAACCGTTCCGAATACGGGGAATTGATGGCCGCGTGCTTCAAGGGCCGCCTCACGCACGTGAACATCAATTATCGTTACCGTCCCGAGGAGGTTTTCTACATCTTCGACGATTCCGATAGCGAGGTAATTGTTTACAGTTCCGAGTTCCGCGACTGCATTCTTGAACTGAAGGAACGGTTGACCAAGGTTCATACATTTGTAGAAATCGGCGATGCTTCGCAGATCGCTTCCTTCGCGCTTCCTTACGAAAAACTTGTAGAAGGTAACGGCGCGCCTCTCGATATCGAGCGTTCTCCCGATGACCTGCTGTTCATATATACAGGCGGTACCACCGGCATGCCCAAGGGCGTGATGTGGCGACACGATGATATGCGCAAGGCTCAGCTCGACGCGCAAAAGCTGCTGGGTCCGGTTCCCCAGACCATGGAGGAAATGGTGGCCCTGGTGAAGCAGGGCGAGCTTGCGCGCATCACTTTGCCGGCGTGCCCGCTGATGCATGGAACCGGGTTCATTACTGCTATTGGCACGCTCATGTCGGGCGGGGCCATCGTCACGCTGTCCGATCCATCCTTCGACGCGGAAGAATTGTGGGATGCGGTGGACCAGCACAAGGTGCAGAGCATCGCCATTGTCGGTGACGCTTTTGCCAAACCCATGCTGCAGGCGCTGGACGCCCACCCGAAGCGCTGGGACACGAGCAGCCTGATTTCGATCATCTCGTCCGGCGTCATGTGGAGTAAACAGGTAAAGGCGGGCCTGTGCAAACATATCCCCCAGGTCATCCTCATGGACAGTTTTGGCGCTTCGGAAGGGCTGGGCTACGGCTTGTCGGTGACGACCGCACAGGGCGGCACCAACACCGCGAAATTCGGGATCGGGGAATTTTGCGACGTATTCGACGAGAACGACCGGAAGGTCGAGGCGGGGAGCGGCGTGCCCGGCTTTATTGCCCGCAAGGGCGCAATCCCCACAGGATACTACAAGGACCCGGAAAAGTCGGCCAAGACTTTCAGGACGATCGATGGCGTGCGTTACTCCATCCCGGGCGACTGGTGCCGGGTGGAATCCGATGGAAGCCTGACCTTGCTGGGCCGCGGCAGCGTCTGCATCAACACCGCAGGTGAAAAGGTTTACCCCGAGGAGGTGGAGGAAGTGCTCAAAACCCATCCCGCCATTGCCGACGCGCTTGTCGTCGGGGTGCCTGACGAAAAATGGGGCGAAGCGGTGACCGCTGTGGTGCATTTGACCCAGGATGCGGACTTCGACGCGCAAGCGATCAAGGATCACGTGCGCCAGCAACTGGCAGGTTACAAAACGCCCAAGGCGATTTGCCCAACGCAAACCGCCTTGCGCGCGTCAAACGGCAAGGCGGATTATACTACGGCTAAAGACATCGCGAAAGCGGGTGCCGGGGCCTCGTGAGCCATTCGCCCCCTCCTGACTATGATGTCGTAATCGTCGGGGCCGGGTTCAGCGGAATATACCTGCTTTACAAGCTGCGTCAGGCGGGGTTCGATGTTCTGCTGGTAGACGCAGCGGAGCAGCCGGGCGGAATCTGGTACTGGAACCGCTATCCGGGAGCACGGGTCGATTCCCAGGTTCCACTTTACGAATTTTCCATTGCGGAAGTATGGAAAAGCTGGACGTGGAGCGAACGATTTCCAGGCTGGGAAGAACTGCGCGCCTATTTCCTCCACGTCTGCGATACGCTCGACCTCTGGCCGGCAATGCGAATGAAAACACGGGTCGAAAGCGCGCCGTTCGATGAAGACACCGCCTGCTGGCGATTGAAGCTCGACGATGGCGGAAAAGTAAGCGCGCGTTTCCTCTTGCCGGCCCTGGGGTTCGCCTCGAAACCCTACATTCCCGATATCCTGGGCCTTAGCGATTTCGAAGGCGAATGGTGCCATACCGCCCGCTGGCCGCAGGAAGGCATCGACCTTTCCGGCCGCCGGATCGCCCTGATCGGCACGGGTGCCAGCGGCGTACAGGTGGCGCAGGAGGCGGCAAGCTGCGCGGAGCAGCTGACGCTTTTTCAGCGAACCCCGATTCTCGCCCTTCCCATGCGGCAGGAAAAACTGGACGCTGATCGTCAGCTTCGCGAAAAATCCGAATATCCCGCTGTCTTCCACAAAAGGCTTACGACAAGTGGCGGTTTCGAATGCCAATCGCTGGACATCTCGGCCCTGGCTGTGACCGAGGAAGAGCGGACTACGCATTTCGAGGATTTGTGGCAGCGAGGAGGGTTGCGCTTCTGGTATCATAATTTCGCTGACATACTGACGAACGAGGACGCCAATCGCCACGCCTACGAGTTCTGGTGTGACAAGGTGCGCGAGCGGATCTGCGACCCGACCATTGCCGAGAAGCTCGCTCCCGATGAGCCGCCACATCCCTTCGGGACCAAGCGACCATCGCTCGAACAGAATTATTACGAGATCTTCGCACAAGACAATGTTACGCTGGTCGATCTGAACGACACCGCGATCACTCGCGTCACCGAGGCCGGGATAGAAACAGCCACTGGCATGATCCCGTGCGATCTCATTGTCTTCGCGACCGGCTTCGATGCCGGTCGTGGCGGGCTCATCGACATGAACATCACCGGCCGCGGTCGGCTGGCGCTGGCAGAAGCATGGAAGAGTGAGATCAAAGCCTATCTGGGCATGGCCGTCGCCCAATTTCCGAACATGCTGTTCGCCTACGGCCCGCTCAGCCCTTCAGGCTTTTCCAACGGTCCGACAAGCGCCGAAATCCAGGGTGACTGGATCTGCGATTTCCGGATCTGGCTGCGCGATAACAGGATCGGCCTTTTCGAAGCCGATGCGCTGGCCGAGCGAAGCTGGACCGATATGGTCGCCCAAGTAGGGTCGATGACGCTCTTCCCCAAGGCTGAATCGTGGTACATGGGCGCCAATATTCCCGGCAAACCCCGACAACTGATCAATTTCCCCAGCGTATCTGGTTACGCCGATCTATGCCACGATGTCGCACGGCACGATTATCGTGGTTTTATCAGGAATACACTATCCGGTATGGAGACTGCGCCGAAATGAATGAAATGAAACCAATCCACGACGGGTCAACAGATATTGATCCCGTATGGGCCGGCGACGGGGCGGATATACCCGAATGGTTCGCCTGGGCGCTGAGCGTGCCCCGTGAGGAAGGCTTCGTAGAGGTTGGTGGCGCGCGGGTGCATTATCTTCGCTGGGGCAGGCGTGACCGGCCCAAATTGCTCATGACTCACGGTTTTCTCGCCCATGCCCGCTGCTTTGCCTTCATCGCACCGTACCTTGCCGAAGACTACGACGTGGTGGCGTTCGATCTGGCCGGTATGGGCGATAGCGAGATGCGCGGCGTGGCCGATATAGCTGCGCGGGGAAAGGAATTTGTCGAGATCAGCGAAGCGCTCGATTTGTTTGCGGATGGAAGCAGACCGACGATCATCGCCCATAGCTTCGGCTCGGGTGCAGCGCTGACCGCCGTTTCCCAATCGCCGGATGCCTTCGCCGGCGTTATTGTCTGCGATCTCATGGTGATGCGGCCCGAAAAGCTGGAGAAATACTGGACCATGGGCAGATCGAGCCCCGGGTCGGGTAATCCTGACAAACCGGTGCGACGCTACCCCACCTACGAAGCGGCGCGCGAGAGGTATATCCTGTCGCCGCCGCAGGCAGTTGGTGAGCCGTTCCTGATGGATTACATGGCCTATCACTCTCTCCGCCGCGATGGCGAGGAGTGGACATGGAAGTTTTCTCCCGAAGTGTTCCGGCGCAGCAACAAGCCCGACGAATGGCTGACAGTAGGCCAGAGGCTGGTCGATGCGCCCGGGCGCAAAGCGATTGTGTACGGCGAGAAAAGTCAGCTCTTTGATCGCGATTCCGCCCGCTATATCCGGGAACTGGGAGGGGGAAAGATACCAATTGTTGCAGTGCCCGATGCACGCCATCATCTCATGCTGGATCAGCCGCTCGCGTTCGTCGCTGCGCTTCGGGCGGTACTGGCCTTTTGGAGCCTCTGAGATCCCCCATACTAAGAGGCTGGTTCCTGGTCAGAGGCCAGCGAGATGGGGGCAAAGGGCGTTCATATTCATCTTGTACTATATCCGAACCATTGTCGCCGTCGGCACGACGAACGCTTCGTTGGTCTCGATGCCAGCTGGGGCAAAAGCTTTATCGGGAGCAACTCGCTTAGCGCGCCAACCATTGCTGATCTTTAGCAAACGTTCACTCCGCGTGCGATCTGGATCGTGGCCCATGGGGTCAAAAGATAAGGCGCTTTACTAATATCACGCGGACGTATATGCCCATGGACGGGGATTGGGCTAATTCTTTCCCTCTCCTCTCCACAGACTAAGGGGCGACCCTCGAGGTCGCCCCATTTTGCAGTAAGCGGCGGAGCCAATTATCGTCGCACTGAAGAGATGGGAAGGGATGCTATATGACACTGAGAGCGATGGTGCTCGCCACTTCGGCCATCTTGGCTTGGCCGCAGATGGCTTTAGCGCAGGATTCCACAACTGATGAGGCGGAACCCCAAGGATCCGTAATCATCGTGACGGCCCAACGCCAATCTCAAAGTCTGCAAGAGGTGCCGATCGCGGTCAGTGCCTTCGATGCTACGGCTCTCGAAAGCCAGCAGATCGAAAACGCTGCTGACCTTCAATTGACGCTCCCGAACGTCTCATTTTCGAAGGGCAACTTCACCGGGTCGTCCTTCACCATCCGTGGTATCGGCGATCTTTGTGTTGGTGTGACGTGTGACGCAGCGACGGCTATCCATATCAATGGTTCCCCTCTTTTTGGTACCCGGCTGTTCGAAACAGAATATTTTGACCTTGAGCGAATTGAGGTCCTACGGGGGCCGCAGGGCACCCTCTTCGGCCGCAACGCTACCTCGGGTGTTGTCAACCTTGTGACAGCCAAGCCTGACCTCGGTTCTTTCGGCGCGGCCGGAGAGTTCGAGTATGGGAATTACAACAGCATCAAGGCCGAGGGGGTGGTCAATGTCCCGATCGGCGATTCTATCGGCGTTCGGGTAGCCGGATTCTTTCTGAATCGCGACGGTTACACCACAAACCTTTTCGACAATTCGGATGTCGACGACCGAGACATGTACGCTGTTCGTGGTTCTCTTCGTTTTGAACCCGGTGCCGATACCACTCTCGACTTCATGGCATATTATTTCAGGGAAGATGACACCCGTTTACGTAATCAAAAGCAGGCCTGCCAGCGTGACCCGCTCGGCGTGCTGGGTTGTCTGAACAATCGCCGCGACTTTGACATCACCAATGCCAATTCCACAGTCGGCGCAACGCTCAGTTCGCAAGAGTTCTTCGCTATTCAGGGAATTCCCTCAGTACTGGGATTGGGAAGCCTGTACGGCCCCGATGCATTTGCAGGATTCGATAAGCCCGACGATGTGCGCACGGTAAACACGGCGTATACTCCATTCTATTTTGCCGATGAAGTGCAGCTACAGGCCCGTCTCGAGCAGCGCATCGGAGCTATGACACTGACTGCAACCGGTCTTTATCAGGACACCGAAGTCGATTCCCGGCAGGACTACTTTCTGGGCATTCAGGATCGTACCGCCTTTGCTACGGCCTTGAACGTGTTGTCCGGCTTCGCGGCCAACGGTTTGCCTACCGGCCTCCCCGCACCTGCACCGGCGTTCGTGCCAGGTTCGTCGGCGTATTTTACCCCGATTGTGGAGGCTCTCATCCCCAATGGCCCAGGGGGCGTATTGTGCACCTCCGATAACGATGATGGGAACAGGGGCGCGTTCGAAGGTAATGTATTGTGCGGCGAAACGCCGCTATCCTTCGACAGGTCTTCAGAGCAACGCGAATCCTGGAGCGGCGAAATCCTCCTTTCCAGTGATTTCGACGGAGCATTCAATTTCCTGCTCGGAGGGATCTATGCAAAGTCCAAGACTACCGACAACAGTTACTATGTAAACTCATTCGCGCTTGACTACGCCAGTGCCATTCTGGGATCGTTTGGTACTTTGGCAGGCGGTGCACCGCCATCCTACTTCGCAACATCCATGTACCGCAACAATTCTCTCGAGGCTAATCTTGAGAGCTTCGGTGTGTTCGGGGAGATCTACGTCGACCTGACCGAGCGTCTGACCTTCACCGGAGGTTTGCGGTATAACGACGACAAGAAAGACGTGACTGCGCGCACGACCTTGATTAGCTTCCTCAATCCTTACGCGAATGACGGGGAGCCGTTCGACAGCCCGATCACTCCCTTAACCGGTCCCTCTGGTCTTTTTGATGCCGATCCTGGTACGCCAGGTGAGCAGCTGACGCAATTTAGAGAAGTAGGTTTCGATGAAATAACCGGGCGTGCGGTGCTCGACTACGAAGTTACGCCTGACAATTCGATTTACGCATCTTATGCCAGGGGCTATAAATCCGGGGGTATCAACCCGCCCCTTTCGCCCGTTTTCGATGTGGCTGAAAGCTTCGGATCAGAAACCATCGACGCATTTGAAATCGGATCGAAAAATACCTTTGCGAATGGCGCACTGCAATTAAACGCTACTGCATTCTACTATAAGTATAGCGGGTTGCAGCTTAGCCGCATCGTCGCCCGTACCTCAGTTAATGATACTATCGATGCCGATATCTGGGGTGTGGAACTAGAGTCCGTTATCCGGCCCGATCCCGATTGGCTTGTCAACTTGACGTTCAGTTATCTCAACGCGGAAGTTGCCGGCGACCAGTTCTTCTCCAATCCGCGCGACCCGGGTGGCGGCGATCCTGATGCCGTCATCATCAAGGATATCAGCAACGGTGCTAATTGTGCCGTAACCGGGCCAGCCCCCGGCGTGGCCGACGCATTCGTCGCCGGAGTGAACGCAGCTCTGGGTCTTCGTGGTCCCGAAGAATTTCCTAACGACGGCAATCTTGCGTCAAGCGGCGCATTCAGCATTTGCGATGTCTTGGCCGGAGCCGTTCCGGCGGGCAGCGGCCTTGCGGTATTAAGCCCTGGCGTAGAGGTCAACTTAAAAGGGAACAAGTTGCCGCAGGCCCCCGAAATGAAGGTTTCGATGGGTGTGCAGTACACCGCCACTTTCGACAATGGCATGACTCTGGTTCCTCGCGTGGACGTAGCGCTGACTGGTGAGCAATACGGCAATATCTTTAACGGCAGGGTCAACCGGATCGAGCCATTCGTGCAAGCCAACGCGATCGTGCAGTTGAACAGTGCGGATGAGCGTTGGTTCGTGCGCGGATTTGTTCAGAACATTTTCGACAGCAGCTCGGTGACAGGCTTGTACTTGACCGACGCATCCTCGGGGAATTTTACCAATATCTACACTTTGGATCCTCGTAGATATGGTGTTGCTTTGGGGTTCAGTTTCTAACAGGTCCAGATCGTGTTGGCGGGGAGATTGGTGGTCCTCCCAACGACCCGAACGGACAGTGCCAGCTAGTTCGTATTTCGACCCATGACTTTATAGCTTTTCCAGAGCGGCGTAATGCTCGATGACCGCCTCGTAAGCCTACCGACAAGGCGGTCATCGAACCGGCCAAATGCGAGCTGCACTCGAAATGCTTTTACGATCGCTCGTTGATGTCGCTACGAGATGCTCGCGGAAAGCTTAAGGCCTTACATAGATACGACAATGAAGAGTCACCGAATAGTGCAATCGGGATATCCGATGGTGATACTGGCAAACGCACTCTGCGAAAGGCGGAAACATGCTGACCCCTATGATCCAAGATTGGGTCAAAGTGCACGAGGTGCTGACGCGTTAGGAAAAGTTGGAAGGGGCTGCGGGGCAGACTTCTGAGAAAACTTATCCTAACTCTGTTCAGGTTTCATAACTGATTTTCGATCGACCGGAGCAGGCTCAACCGACGTGCGATTGTCGCGAGACAATTCGACCCATCCCAACCCAAGCGACTTCTGGATCGCGATCCAGCCATTTGTCATGGCGGCGATCGCCCGATCGAGATTTGCTCTGGCCTGTTCGCGCTTGCGGATCGAAGTGTTGAGTTCGCCTTGCGAGATTACCCCCGCGGCGCGGCGTTGCTCGTTAAGCTCCGCAGCCGTGTCGGCCTGTCGACTGATCTGCGCCAGCGCGGCTACGTTGGCTCTTTGTTGCCCGAACCGGGCAAGCGATTGTTCGGCGTCGCGCAGTGCGCCAAGGACCACTTCAACATAACGCGCTTCGGCCTCGTCGCGCGCACTCTCGGCCTGATCGATCGATGCTGCCGTGCGGCCGAAATCAAGCAGGTTCCACTGTAGCCGCGGCAAAGCGATTGCCGATAAGTTGCCCGGGTCCAGGATGTCGTCGGGCTCCGATCCGCCCAAACCGAGAATCCCCATGAAGGAAATCTTGGGGAAGCGAGCAGCCTCTGCCACGCCAATCCGCGCATTCGCCGCGGCCAGCATGCGTTCGGCGGCTCGAACATCCGGCCGCCGCGCTATTAGCGCTGCGGGATCGCCCACCGCGACCCGTTCGGGGGGAAGCGGAATTTCGGCCTGAGCCGCCAGGAGCCCGTCGAGTGCGCCGGGCGCTTCGCCCGTCAGCACCGCGAGCGTGTCTTTGAATACATCGATGTCCGCTTGAGCTTCCGCGATCTGCGACTTGAGCAGTTCGAGCTCGGCGTTCGCGTTACCGACCGGGAACAGCGCGAGAGCGCCCTGTGTATAGCGCTGATAGGTCAATTCGAGAATTTGCTGCTGCAAGTCGCGCTCTCGCTGGACAAGCTCGAGCCGCCCTTGCGCTTCTCGCAGGCTCACATACGCCCGCGCGATTTCGGCGGCGAGCTGGACTTTCGCATCCTCGGCGTTCGCCACCGAGGCCGCAGCCTGAGCGTTAATGGCCTCGACACGCCGTGCCTGCCCCCCAGCGAAATCGATCTCCCAGTTTGCGTTGAGCCCGAGGTTGTAGACGCTGAGGCTGTCCTGCTCTTCGGTGTCTGCAGGAGCGCCGGGCGATCCCGGGGGCGGGCCGCTGCCGATATCTAGCCCTGGGATATTCGCCTGGACCGCAGTCGCCTGCGCAGCCACGGCGGGTAGCCGGTTGGCGCGCTCCTGGCGGACAGAAGCCCTTGCCTGTTCGATGCGAGCGCGCGCTGCGGCCACGCCCGGATTGCCGGCCAGCGCACGCGCCTCAAGTTCATTGAGAACCGGATCGCCGAGCAGCGTCCACCAGTCGCCGGCAATCGGCGCCAACGGATCGATTTCGGGGCCGGCCCGTACGAACGCATTGCCTGCGTCGGTCGCAAGTTGCGGGGGGCCGGCATAGTCGGGACCGGACATGCAACCCGCGAGGAGCGCCATGGGAGCGAGGAGGGTTAGGGTCTTGCGCATAGAGTTCTCAGTGCATCGAAAGGGATAAGTTCTTCGGGAGAGGCTTGAGGAACAGTACCAGCGGCACCGTGACCAGGGTAATCGCGCCCATGGCGAAAAAGACATCGTTGTAGGTCATCACGAACGCATCGCGCTGAATGATGCCGGAAAGCATCTCCAGCGCGGCCTGTGGATTGCCCAACGACGCCGTCATGGTGTCCAGGTATTCCTGTAGCCGGGGGCTGTTGGCGTTGAGAGTTTCTTCCATCCGCCGACTATGATGCCACAGGCGCTGGTCCTGGAACGAAGCAAGCCCGGCGAGCGCGAAAGAGCCCCCTAGGTTTCGCGCCGCGTTGAAGATGCCCGAAGCATCGCCGGCATCCTCCTTGGCAACCGAAGCTACCGTCGCCTGGTTGAGGAACATCATCGTGAGGATCATGCCGATGCCGCGCAGGAACTGGCTTTCGGTGAACACTCCACCTCCCGATTCCGCTGTCAGATTTATGCTGACGAAACAGCTTAGCGCCATGATGAACATGCCCGCGCCGACCGCAATGCGGATGTGAATCCTGCGGATCATGAACGGGAGAACGGGCATCAACAGGAAAGCCGGAACGCCCATCCAGAAGATCACAAGTCCGGTCTGCAAGGCATTATAATCGGAAATTATCGCGAGAAATTGCGGGATCACGTAGGTCGAGCCATACATGACCATGCCAAGCGCCAGTGCCATCACCACGACGCTGGCAAACTGCCTGCTGAGCATCAGGCGCAATTTGAGCACGGGTTTGCGCGCGTAAAGCTGTCCGTAGGTCAGAAGTGCAAAACCCACGACCGTCATCAGTGTGAGCTGGACGATCAGCGTGGAATCGAACCACTCCTCACGGTGGCCTTCTTCCAGAACGATGGTCAGCCCACCCAACCCAAGGATCATACCAGCTATTCCCGCCCAATCAGCCTCGCGCAGGTAAACCCAGTCGGGCTTTTCATGGGGTAACCCGATGAATAGTAAAGCAAGGAGCAACGCGCAGACGGGCACGTTGACGAAGAAGGCGTAGTGCCAGCTCAGGTTCTCGGTAAGCCAGCCCCCCACCAACGGGCCCATTACCGGCCCAAGAACCACGGTCATTCCGAAGAGCGCCATGCCAATCGGCTGTTGCGATGGAGGCAGTCGCTTTGCGACGATGGTCATGGCGGTTGGAATAAGCGCGCCGCCCATGAACCCTTGACCGGTGCGACCGATGATCATCGTCGTCAGATCGGTGGCAATGCCGCACAACACCGAAAAGGCCGTGAAGGCAGAAACCGCGACGATGAGCAGCGTGCGAAGGCCGAGCAGTCTTTCCAGCCACGCGCTCAGAGGGATGATGATGATCTCGGCAACAAGGAAGGCTGTCGCGATCCAGGTGCCTTCGGTTCCGGTCGCGCCGATTTCCCCCTGGATCGTCGGCAGCGCCGAATTGACGATCGAGATGTCAAGCGTTGCCAGCATCGCCCCCAGCGCACCGGCGGCTACGGCGATCCAGGCCGTAGCATCGGCCTTTTCGACCGGCGGCGAAACCGCTGCAGCGGCGCCTGCCATCGGTCAGTCTCCGGCCGCGTTGCGGATCGAATCGAGTTGGTCTCTAGCGGCGCGCGTATCGACACTCGCGACAACAGACATGCCCGGCACCAGCAGACGCAGGATCTCGGGCGAAGCCTGAATGGATATGCGCACCGGGACGCGCTGAACGATCTTGGTGAAATTACCCGTCGCGTTCTGTGGCGGAAGGATTGAGAATTCTGCCCCGGTCCCGGGGGCGATGCTTTCCACTCTTCCTAATAGCTCGAGGTCCGGCAGCGCGTCGATTTCCAAGGTGACGGGTTGCCCCGGGCGGACAAGTCCGAGCTGCGTTTCCTTGAAATTTGCTGTCACGTAGAGGCGGTCGGTCGGTACGAGGCTCATAAGGCGTTGGCCAGGCTGGACAAATTGTCCAGGTCGGACCGTGAGGTCACCCACCCGCCCGGAAATACTGGCCTGGAGCGTGGTCGATGACAGGTTCAGACGGGCGGCCTCGAGTTGCGCACGAGCGGCGTTGGCTTGCGAATTGGCCTGGTCTATCTGCTCGCTAAGCGTGTTCTGTCGGCGCTGTGCCGCCGTGAGCGCGGCGCGCGCTGCCGCGACTTGAGCCTGCGCTTCTCTGGCCTGGGCCTCCAGCTGATCGAGCCTCTCGCGCGGCTCCGCTCCCGAAGCGGCAAGGGGGCGGTACCGGACAACCTGCTCAGCAGCGAGACCAGCCTGTGCAGATGCTGCTGCGAGCTGTGCACGGGCCTGGGCAATTGCCGCGTCCTGCTCTTGTTGCTGGGCGCGTACCGTATCTGCTCCGGCGAGCGACGCGGCGATCTGGGCTTCGACCTGGTTCGTTTGGGCACGATAATCTCGCACGTCCAGCTGGACAAGTGCATCGCCCGACGCGACCGTTTGATTCTCCGTCACTAATACGCGCTCGACGTAGCCCGCAATTTTGGGGGAGATGATGACGCTGTCGGCGGCAATATAAGCGTTGTCGGTGGACTGCTGGAATCTGCCGTACGTCTGATGATTGTAATACCAGTAGCTCCCGGCGAGCAGGACCAGAATGCCGGCGATCAGCAGACCCAGCCGGACCCGCGGACTGGACAACCCCGTCGGACGTGCGCCTTCATCGCTAGCCCCTGCTGTCTCGTCCGCCATGATTATTTCGCTCCTCGCCATCGTTTGAGCCGCTGCGCGAGCGATATAGCGGCCAAAACAAAATGCGAAAGTCCTTTACTATTTTTCTCCGATCGATAGGAATGTCTCATGCCAGAAGATGAGGGCACTCTCGCACTCGACAATGTCATCACCCACGATGATCGAGCGATCTTCATGATGGACCAGATCAGCCGCGCCGCGCGCAAGGCATTCGATGACCGAGCACAGCCGCTGAGCCTCAATCGTACGCAGTGGCGTGTGTTGGCGCAGCTCATCAGAGCTCCTGCCCTGAACCAGACGGACATCGCCAGGAGACTTGAAATCACATCCTCCAGCAGCGGCCTGGAAGACATGACGCCTTCGCGCTTGAGTGACCGGACGCGGCTTGCGCAAGTCATAGCAATATTCGGTCGCCACGGGCGGGGCGGCATCACGCCCGTGTTGGGACTAGGCCGATCTCAAACCAAAACACATTCGACGCGCCCGGATGCCCCGCTCGTGGCGATTGCGCCAGGGGACGAACCTCGGTCATGTTCTATAGCGGACAACCGAATGGAGCATGCGGGACGCGAACTTTCATTGCACCGGCCCTCTGCCGGACGAACAAACCGCTGGCGGCGTGCTAGATGGAAACTAACGCAAACTTCTCCCTAGTGGCGTGGATCGTTGGCATTCTGATGCTTACGACCATCGCTTTCGCGATGTGGCTAATCGATCCCAGACCAAATCAGGAAACATATCAGATCAAGTTTGATCGCTCCGTGGAAGGCCTTCAGTCGGGATCGACTGTAACACTATCGGGAGTCCCTGTGGGACAGGTAACATCGGTCCGTCTGGCGGAAAATGAACCGGAAAACGTGGTCGTTGTTCTGACTCTCGATCCTTCTGCGGCGAAAGTCCACGGCCTTGAAGCGACAATCAGCACGGATCTGATAACTGGAGAGGCTGCGCTCGTGCTCGAGGGCCGACGGGGTCGTCAGGGCATTTACACCGACAAGTCAGGAAAAAAGATCATTCCCGCCGCGGACGAAACCGGACTATTGGGGAGGGATGCGACCGCCACTGTAGAGACCGTGGCAAATAGCATTCGCGCTCTGAACGAAGGACTGGAGCCAGAAAAGCAACGGGTGATCACCTCCGATCTTGTCCGGCTTCGAGTCACGACGGCCGCACTCGCATCGGACGCCGAAGGTTGGGACGAACGATTGGCCTCAACAAAAGGAAGATTGTTAGACTTAGGGCAAAGGGTTGGTGGATGGGGAAATAATCTTCGAGATGCAGATCGGCGGATCTCAGGGCGGAGCGCTTCTGCTATCGCGCAACGACGCCTTCGCCAATTCAGGGAGGGGGTGCAGAACGCTGAAAACAAACTTTCCCAGATAAGGAGTGGCATTCCGGCGGTCGAAGATTCTTTGGTTGAAGGTGAAACGGACCTTCGCGAGCTTAGTCGCGAACTTGCTCCTCTCAGTGAAAAAATCGAAGATATTCAGGTTGAGGGAATTACATCAAATCCTCCCCTCCCAGACTATCGGCCAAAAAGAAGAGAAGCTGGAACGAATATCGATGATTTAAAGTAAACCGAACGGATGACTGCTTCCGGGCAGAGCGCGCAGCCCGTAGAATAGCGGAGATTGGAGCGCAAAGCGGATAACGACCTACTCCGCGGTCAAGTTTGAAATTGAAATTCCGAGTCCTAAAAAAGGCATCGAACCAATACATTAGAGGGATTTTGCGGGCCTTTTGCGGGCTTTTCAGCTTGACCGAAATATCTAAACATCAGAAATTAAACGGAAAAGAAGTTCGAATGTGATGCCTCTTCTGGCACCATCTTTCGGCAACTAACGCAAAATAGCGATGTGAGCTTAGGCACCTAAGGCCGGGGTCATCTGAAGAAGGCTTCAGCAAGCTCGTTGTTCGGCGCTGCATGTCGCCGGTGCCACGTCCCGCCAGGCTGGCGCGGTGAAATCAGCTTCAGCTAATCGCATCGTGCTTGATTACCGGAAGTGTTGATTGACCTTCTGCACAATTCTACCTTGTCTGACTTAAGTTAGTTGCTCCCGCTTTGACACCGGCCTGCCGTGCCGATAGCGAAGCGTGGAACAAACAGGGACTATCCGTGCGCACCGAATTATTCCTCAAAGGCAGGCTTCGACACGATCTCAGCGCGGATGAGAAGCGCGCTCTCGAGGATGCTGTCGTCGATGTCGTCAAACTCGATCCGCGCAAGACATTGGTTGAGCGGGGCGAGCGGATAGAGAATTCCTACTATATCATCGAAGGGACGATGCTCCGGCATATCGATGATCGCCGGGGCGAACGCCAGCTCGTGGGCTTGAACGTCACGGGCGATTTCGTCGACCTGCACGGTTTTCCCATGAAACGGCTCGATCACAATGTGGCATCGCTCGATACCGTAACCTTAGCCAAAGTGCCGCACACGGCGATCGCCCGGCTGGTCGAGCGTTTCCCGCATCTGGCCCGGGCGATGTGGTTTTCGACCTTGCTCGACGCGGCCATGCATCGGGAATGGATATTCCGTCTGGGGCGTCTCAATGCCGAGGGGCGGATCGCGCATCTGGTTTCGGAGATAATCGAGCGGCTCAAGTTCGTCGGGCGGTTTGATGGCACCAATCTGCCGGTTCCGCTGTTGCAGCGCGATTATGCAGAAGCGTGCGGTATTACCTCGGTCCACGCCAATCGCAGTTTCAGAAACCTTCGTGAACGCGGAATTCTCGATCCACAGGGCGATGGCAGGATTGTCATCCAAGACGAGGCGGCATTGAACAAGCTGGGCGAGTTCGATGGAGACTATCTGTATGGCGACGGCGACCTGGCGCTGGATACACTGGACGACCGTTAGACGCCAAACTGGCGGTAGAGGTCCGTTATTTCGCGGGCCATTCTGTCGGCCGAAAACCGTTGCTCGAACGTCTTGCGGATGATGGCAGGGTCAAGGTTGCGAATTTCCGGCAGACGATCGAGCGCCTCCTCAACCGAATTGACGATAATACCCGTTACCCCATCATCGACGATTTCGCGGACACTACCCTCATCCCATCCGATAACCGGAGTTCCGCATGCCATGGCTTCGATCATGACGAGGCCGAACGGTTCAGGCCAGTCGATCGGGAACATCAGGGCCAGTGCGTTCGAAAAAAAGCCTTGCTTCTGATCGTCCGTGACATTGCCCACGTGCTGAATAGCGGCATCTAGATGCGGTTTAACGACGTCATCGAAGTATGTTGGATTGCCGGGGTCTACCGGCCCCGCAAGTTTTAGGGTCAGACCGCTCTGCCTGGCGAGCGCGATGGCGCGATCGGGACGTTTCTGGTCAGTCATTCGCCCGAGGAAGGCGAGGTAGTCAGTGCCGCCGCCTCCGAAGGCGTACCGGTCAAGCGGTATGCCGTGATGCACCACTCCTGCCAGGTTGGCGCGAGGCACGTCCAAGGCCTGCCGCCGCGAAATTGCAATGACCCGTTCCTTCGGGAAGCTTTGAAAATGTCGCACATGATCTGGTTCGTCTGCTCGCCAGTGAACCGTGCGAAATGTCGGAATTCCTAGGTTTCGTGGACAAAGGGTATCCAGAGTTTGACTGAGGCGAGCGCGACGAAGCCGAGATAGGATTCCTTGGTTTTGTCGTAGCGGGTCGCAACGCGTCGCCAGTTCTTGAGTTTATTGAACAGTCGCTCGATCAGGTTGCGCCACTTGTATTTCGCGCGATCATGCGCGGCGGGATTACGCCGGCCCGCCTTGGCCGGGATCACCGCCTCGACGCCCGCCGCCTCAATCTCTTCGCGGATCGCATCGGCATCGTATCCCCGATCAGCCAGGAAGGCCTCGATCCGGTCAGTTATCATGCGGAACAGCGGTGCGAAGCCCTGCACATCGTGCGCTTGCCCCGGTGTCAGCACGAAGCCGAGGGGCAAGCCTCTGGCATCGCACCTTGCGTGGAGCTTGGTGGTGAAGCCGCCGCGCGATCGGCCAAGCGCCTCGGTTTGCTGAGTCCCCTTTTTATGCCGACGGCACAATGATGTGCCCGGACCACGGTGCTATCGATCATGTCGGCGGCTGTGTCGCGCCCCGCCAGTTCCGCCAGCGTCTCCAGCATGGCATCGAACACGCCGGTCGTAACCCATCGTCGATAGCGCCGGAAAACGCTGTTCCACTTGCCATACTCATCCGGCAGGTGACGCCACTGCGCTCCGGTCCGCGCGATCCACATCATGCCTTCGAAATAGGGGCGGTTGTCCTGCGCCGGACGGCAGCCACGACCCCGCTCAGGTGGCAGCAGCGGCCCGATCACTTCCCACTCTTCGTCCGTAACGCCAATCCGCTCGCCCAAGGCTGCCTCCAAAAGCCAGCCTTGAATCAAGGTCCGAGTCCACAGTCAAGCTTTGTCCACGAAACCTAGCTTGCTTGGAACGACGGGTCGGTTCAACGATGGACTAACTCTGATGTCAGATGAAACTCGCTACTGACCGCCCGTAAACTGGTCGGAATCGGAATGGCGGCTTTCCGGCTGCCCTACGCCAGAAGCAGACAGGCAGCTAACGGCCCATCTTCGGCCATAGAACTCCGGAGGCAAATCTGCGCACTTAGCCGCTAAATACGCCCACAAGAATCCCAATCCCTTTGCCATGACCAATCTTTGCTGTGACTGATCTCGCTTTTTGAAAGAGCCCAAGCAAACTTCGGCTTCCCCTTTCCTCCTGCCGGAAGCGAGCCGATCCTTTCGGCTAACCCCGGATCGAAATTCGTTGGCGACCAAGCCGCAAACCTTCTTGCCGCCTGCTGCAAAATCGCAAATTTGCGATCCGCCTGCTGCTGAACCTCTGCGCTCGGTATGATTTCCGGGATCTGCAGATCGTGAAACTGCCGCCGAAATATTTGCTGAACGTTCTCCAATGGATGGGCAAGGGGCAGTCGCCGTTTTGGCTGCGGGACGAATTTCCCGCTTGAGCGTTGCGCGGCAGGTCCTGATAGATAATCGAACCCCTTTGCGACGTTATCCAACTTTTCGTCGTAGAGAATGAAATTCGAGCATTTGCGTAGAAATTCGACTTCTGCTTCTGGCTCGAACCATGCTCGATGGTAGGCTCCACGAGTCCAGCCTGGCTTCCCGATACGTGAGGCGCTGTCGATGGCAGAAGTGACGTTTTTCTTCAGAATATTCTTGAAGGAATCGGGAAGCGTTAAAAGAAGATCCTCGATACGCTCCGCTTGCTTGACAAATTTTGCTTTTACGAAAGCCATAATTGCAGGGCCATCATGGCGATCTGCATCGTAGGCACCATCGGTCAAAATCATTGCTGTAGGATAAACGATGAGCCATCCTGGCTCATTCCGCACGATCTTCACATACTTCCTCTTTTCACCAGCAGCTAGTTGAACAGGGACCTTTCTCATCAACTTCGCAGTCAATGACTGGGCAGTCGGCGGGCAAATGTTCGCTAAGATGACGATAGACAGCCACATCTCTCGCTTGATCCGTTTGACGGTGTCACGAAGGATCTGCCGACAGTCTTGAGGACCGGTTTGGTCAGCTAATCCCAACCAAATCTGGTGAAGGGAGGCAGGCATAAAATGGGCTAGATCAAGCCCATTCATGAGCAGGGCGGGAGCCTCACCATTCGGGCATTCCACTCGGCGGAAGGACTTCTGCAGGGCGTCGGAACATGCCACGCTACTTTTCAAGCGCGCTAGCAGGTCTGTGTCGGCAAAGGCCTGGTTCGAGCCATTCATGGTATGATGGACGAACCGCGAGCTTAGCAGCAGACCTCGGATATGTTTTCCGATTTCACTTTCATCAGCCATCAAGTCGTCGATTGTCCTGTAGGCAGCTACGCGTGCACGAACGGCGGCCGATGTAATGCCTCTGCGTGCCCTCATCTGGTTTGCGATTTCCACAATCCGCTCGATCTCACTCATGATAGCCCATGGCGCGAGGAAGGAATCCCGATCTCCTGTTTTAAGAGTCAATAGAACTGGTGTGCCGAAGATTTCGCTGAGGGATGGTCCACCCTGCGATCCTGCTTGCGAAGTCAGACGATCGAGATCTTCCCAGCGCCGAAGCCATAATGCGACGAACAGTTCAGGCGACTTCGACAGGATCGCGTCCAAGTAGCCGACGAATTCGAAAACGCCGAACCCCCAAAGCTGGCGCTGGATATGGTCGGTCGTCATTACCCGGTCATAGACTGGATTTCCGGCGTAAATCTCTTGAACTCTAGCCATCGGGTGGAACAGCGCACGCCAGCGTGCGTGGACCAAGAATTTCAGCTGAGATCGTCCGGCAGGGACCGTCACACCGTCTATCGAGCAGACTTGTCCGCTAACTTGAAACCCCGCGACCGCCGACAAAGCTCGCACGGTATCGTCACACGCCACCGGATAGCGCTCGTCTTCTGTTGCCTTTGAAAGCGCCACGGCGACAGGATGTCCGGTGGCGATCTCGTCACGCATCCCCGGCCATCGCTCAAATCCTGCTCCGGTCGTCGCGGAAGAGAGAGCTATGGCGCAAGCTGAGGTCTCTCCGACCGGAAAGGCACGAGCGATCCGCGCGGCGCTTTCCTCAAGACCAGGCATAGCTAAAGTCACGATTTCGAAGAATCGTGATTGCTTCTCGTCCCAGCCCGGCAAACCAGGTAAGAGAGGATCGAGACCATCTCGCGAAGTAGCTAATCTAGATGCAGGCTTTACCTCGCATCCTGCCATTCTCTTTTTGCGCATTCCCATTCTTTGTCGTCCCGCATTATGCTTTCTTGATGAAAGCGTCCAAGATCGACTTCTAGGATTTCGACCCTTTTTATGAGTAGGTCGACAGAGCTAATAATCTCGACTGTCTCGAAATGGGGCAGAATCGCTTCCAGCTTCGGGATCATGCTGAACAGCTTGCCGATGATGGCAATGATCTCGCGTTCTATCGCGAGTGGAGATGCCAAACGGCAAAGCATCCCTTCGCTATCAACCCATTCAAACCAGCCGCCCTCGTCGCTCTCCGGGCGATAGAAGAGCGGATCTCGTTGAAGATGCTCGAACGCTGACGCGAAACTAGGACCGAGGTCCTTGGCTTCGATTGCCGTCACGAGCGCCGCCGCTCGCTGTTGGGTGAGGTTGGGCGCACCTGCAAGACGGTCGCGATCCTTCGCGCTGACCAGCTCAAATTCGTCATGCAAACCCACCACGAGGCGGAGGGTGTTCGCGTTTTCGTTGATCACGCGAATATGGTTAGCGAGGACTTTAGCCCGTTCACGGGTCTCCATCTCAACGTAGCTGTTCCATCGCTCCGCATCTGCTCTTAAGTGATCGAGACGCTCCATCGCTTTGCGTATCTCGCGCCGCTTCTGCGCCTTTGCCTCGCCGGTTAGCAAATCGACTTCCCGAAAGAGCCGATCGACTCTCATCGTGAGCTCCGCCGCTTCGGCTTGGATCGCGTGCGGTTCATCGAGCTCCACCGTCGTACCGGTTGCATCGGTCCATCGGAAGCCACTCAAAGGAAGTTCTCGTAATTCAGATTGGCGCCCTGCGCTTCCAGCCAGTCGGCGGCTTGGCCGCGTAGGAGATGTCCGGGCATCGGCAGGCGAAGGACGCGGCATGTCAAACGCACCAGCCACCTTTGATCTGCGGTCATCTCGAGTGCGCGCCATGCGCCTTCGAGACGAAACTCCATGTCGCGCTTCAGCCATTCGGCGCAATCTTCCGCATAAAGGGTGAAGCGGCGCTCCCACGCGGCATAAAGGCCCCGAGCCTCGAGTTCGCGCGCATTGCGGTCGAGGATATCTGCCAAGGCTTGTCCGGCAGTTTTACCGGCATAGCTAAGGGCGCCGGCGGCGAGAGCGTTATGTAACCTCGATGCCGGAGAGCTGAGCAGACCTGCAAAGGCATCAGCGTCGGCTGCCTGAAAGCCTGCTGCCACCATCACCGCACCCAGCGTGATCTTGTGATGCATGGCGGTAGGCGCTGCCACCACCGTCTTGTGGACCGGCTCTGCCAGGGCTCGCTGACGTTCCGCAGTCTGGCGCATGACCCGATCAAACTCGTCGAGCCGTGCTTCGAAATCGCTGTCCGTCTTCTTTTTTTCCGGTTCGTCGCCGCTTTCGTAAATTTGCGAATTCATGATTGGTCTCCTTTCGAAGACCTCTTTCCCCTGAACAGGAGTGGGAAGGAATCCTGACTTACTCAGCAAGTCAGGATTTTGCGGCACAAATTTGGAAGTTAAAGTGGGGGGTGTGAGTTTGGCGCAATAAATGTTTCAGCTATGCCGAAAACAAAATCATCCCCCACTTCGCTTCGAACACCCCGCACTTCAAAGGAACATCGCTATGTCGCGGCGGTCTTCGTCGATGACTTCGGCATTCCACGAAAGCTCTCCGTCGCAACGGCGTCTTCGTTCTCTAAGAAGAAGCTCGCCGCTGCTGCACGCCGGACATTGAAGCTGGCCGATGCAGAGCTCGACCGCGCGATGAAGGCTGGCGACCGCGAGACAGCGCTCGCAATACGGCGCCTCCGCAAGCAGGAACGCGCAGCTGACCGGAGTATCGCTGCGTTCTTTCGCCGGCGGATCAAGACCGTCGAGCCCGAGATCGAGAAGATTCAGCATCAGCCAAAGGTCAAGATCATATCGCGGTGGCCGTTTCGGCAGGTCGCGCTGCCGCGTTACAACGCAGTCGTTCTCGATAGCCAGAAGCGGCGCGGCGTATTCATGCGCGTGGAATACTACGGCGCCAAAACATCGAAGCCGGGCGTAGCCATGCGCGTCGGCAAGTACATTTTCGCCGGGTCCGCGATGGACGATGTCGGGCGGCCGATGTTCGAGAGCAATCTCGGCTTGAGCGTTGAGGAAGCTTTATGCGGCTTCGATCACCTCGAGCAGATCAATCGATCGGCGCAGAGGAACGCCAAGGTCATATTCCACACCGTGCTGGCGCTCGACTACCGCTGGTCGAATGAGCAGCAGTTTCAGACTACGCGCGAATGGGCCGAAGAGTGTTTCGGGAAGCATGGGCTACCATACGCAATCGCCCTGCATGCGCCCGATCCCGATGGGGATCCTCGCAATTGGCATGCCCATGTCATGTCAAGCTATCGCCCGATGACGCGCGTCGGCCCGAACGAGTGGGAGGTAGCCGAGGCCCTGCGCACCGATCTCGACAATCCCCGAAGCATGCAGCTCCTGCGGGAAAATTTTGCGCGTGCGATGACACGCATGTCGCGCGAAGCCGGTCAGTGCGAGCGCCACACTGCCTTGTCGCATGCTGCCCGTGGTCTTCCGGTGGAACCCCAGCAACATCTGGGAGAGGCGCGCACGCGCAAAGCAAGATCTGGCGAGTACGTTGCGGCAAACGAGGAGAACCACAGCCGCGTAGCGCGATCCCTGTCGGCGCTGGCATCCGCCGAGCTGGCCAGGTCCAGCAAGGATATCGACCGCAAGGCGCGCCAATTCGAGGAGGCGAGAAACAGGCTGGCGAAGCCGATCAAGTCACTGCGTGTGCCTTCGCGCCCGAGCTTGGCTTCCAACTTCACTTTGTCAGCCATCCCGCCCTTACCGGATTTCCGACAGGTGCAACCGATCGCGTCCGTTGACCTGCCCGAGCTTGCGGTCACCACGTCGCCATTTCGAATGCCGATCAAACGAAGGTCGACGAAAATTCCACCGCTGTTCTCGAACGATTTCGCGAATTTGCGAATTCCGCCGATTGTGCCGCAGGTGAACGTGCCGCCCGTCCCTAAATTACCCATCCAACCTGCGCGGGCTTTCAGCAAAATCGAGCCGATAACTACGCTTGCCGTCCCGGGGCTTACCCCGCAGATCTTCGAGTTCTCAGTTCCGAACAAACTATCTGAGCCAATGCCCTCCCTCATACCAATGGACGAATTTCCAAGGCCATCGCGCGCATCCGAACTCGCGGAGCAAGACGGCGTCGGTGCTGACCAGTCTGACGCCATGCCACCAGCCGCCCCCTCGCCAAGCGAGAGCGGTCCACGCCTCGATCTCGAAGAGATCATGGCACGCCTGCGGAAGAAGAAGCGCCTGATCCGTTGGGCCGGAAATGGCTTTGTGCTTCCAGCAGATATGTTGGAGAATATGGGGCTAGACCCAAGTTTCCTTTCTGCACCTGCTGCGCAGGATGCGCTGCGAGCAGAACATTTCCGGCAGGTTGATGACATCGGTCGCGTCGTCGAGCATTTCGCTGCAAAACCCGGAGATCTTTACGCTGTCCCCGGCGGAATACGCGCCCACCAGGACGTACCCCGCGATATTCGCGAGGAGGTTGACCGATGGCTGATGGAACCCACCATACAATCGGCGTTGCGCAAGCTGTCCCGTTTGGATGATGCCGATGCCGCAAGCCTTGAATATCAGCGCCGCATCGACCTGCTCCATAAGCTGATCTATCCTCACGCGAAGGTTCGGGTGCAATCGCTGGATGATATGCGAACCGCGCCTCGAGACGCGGCAATTTCTCCCGCCGACTCCGACAACGACGTCGCGATGAATGACGATCGTGAGCCCTCTGCCTACAAAACATCGCCAGGCTCGGCAGGATGGCCCGAACCCGGTAAGGGCCGCGGGGTCAATTAGAACAGGATGGTGAAGTGACCGGGTTGAGCCCGGTCGAAGGAGTGGAAAAGGGAGCAAGACGCTCGCTTGCGCTTCGCCGGGTTTGGGCCGGAGGCCGAACCCATGAAATACCAGAGATTCGACTACCCCGAATGCTACCAGACCGACCACGTCCAGGTGCTCGATATCGAAACGCTTTCACCGGCAAACGAGGACGGCTCGTTCCCGCCCTGGCCGCTGCACGAGCCCGTTTGCTGCAGCGTCTTGAGCCAGAAGAAGATCGGCGACGATTATGCGTTCGGCATCGAAACCATCGACTTCGCCAACGAACGGGCGGGCTTGCGCCGCCTGTTCGAGCTGCTCGATCCGGGCGCGACTTTGGTCACCTGGAATGGCCGGGGGTTCGACGTTCCGGTCCTGCAACTCGCCGCTTCTCGCCAATTGCTCTTCGAGGACAACGCCCTTCGCACAGCTTGGATGGCGCCGCGTTGGGCGATTACGCACGCCGACCTTGCCGAACTCTACGGCAGGTTCGGTGGTGCGGGGCGACCCAGTCTGGCGAACATATGCAAGGCACTCGGCATTGACGCCAAGACGCAGGGCAGCGGCGATAGCGTTGCGGCCATGATCGCCGACGGACGCGAGCAGCAGGTGTTCCGCTATTGCGAGGAAGACGTCGCAATAACCTGGCTAGCGTGGCTGCACTACGCCGCGTCGCGATACGCATCTCCCTCCAAGCTTGCCCATCCGCTGGCGGCGTTCGATCGCTGGCTTGCTGACGACACCGACGAGCGGTTCTCCCACCTCATGCACTTGCGCGATCTCTCCCTGTTCCGTGACGCCCGCGAGGCGGATCCCATCTTCCGCCTCGATCGGCTTATCCTGCAGGCCGAGAGGCGCGCGGCCCTCGCCAACATGCGCCCCAGCGCGATGTGACCTGACCTTCCTTGCCGAGACTGAAGGCAAGGATGGTGATTTAAAGGAAAATACGAAATGACTGACACGTTCACCGTGTGCTGCTTGCGCACGCGTGCTGCTGACGCAAACGACAGAGGCGACACGATCTACATCCACGGGGCCGGGGCAGCCCGGTTCGTTTTCGAAAACGGGCACTGGACCGCCCATACATCAAGCTGGGTGTGCGGCGGGCACTCCGATCCGGACGGTACTTTCCTGCAGTGGATCGCGAACCAAGCCGTCATGCAGCCGCTCGTGTTCTGGTCCCTGCCGGTATTCGTACAACAGGCGATTGCACTGGTCGATCAGGTCGACATCTCGGGCAATTGCGATCCCACCGATGACCTTAAAGCGATCCGCATGGCTGTCGGCCGAAGCGCTGTTCCTTCGGTGCAGGCCCACTATCCAAATACAGAACTCGCAACGGCTTCTTCGCCAGACGATGAGCGCAACCGCACGCTTCTGATCGAGATGCAGGGCTCGGGGGACACATCGCTCATCTCGCTGCACCGCTCGGTCACTGCCGAGGCCGAGCTGATCGGACGCTTGGCCATAAAGGCGCTCGGACGCGACGCTGAGCTCGACTGACGATGACCAAGAGCGCCTGTCGCCAACGCGCCCCGCCCTCAGGTGGGTTCGCCAACACTGACTAACCTCCGCCCGCTGCATGCGGGCTTTTTTATGCCTGGAGTAAATTTACATGACCAACCAAACTTCGGAACTGCTGCCCGTCGAGCAGTCAGCCGCCCTGCGCCAGAAGACCCATACGCTTGGCGAAGAGGCTGCGCTATTCCTCGCCGATCGATCCGCAACCAGTCCGTGGCAGCGGGTGATCGTCTGCGACTTCGAGTTTCTCTACGATATGGACGCCTTCAAGCGTTACCAGGTGGCCGAGAACGACGCTACGCAAGGCTTCGTCCGCTGGCCGTTCCACCGGATCGTCGCGGGCGCATGGTGTGTTCTGACCATATCGCCGGACATGGATCGACCTGTGGTCACCAATGTCGAGGTGATTACAGATCAGCCCGAGGAGGACATTGTCGGCGCGTTCTTCACCCTATGCTCGGCGTTTCAGGACGCCAGGATCATCAGCTGGGGAGGCGAAGCAAAGGACTTTCTATGCCTGAAGCGCGCAGCGATGGAACGCGGCATGGTCCTGCCGCTGCAACTGCGCGATCCGGCACCGTTCGCGCGTACCCGGCTTGACCTCTCTAGCGCGGTGCGATCGCTCGGCCATTACGTCCATCTTCCGGAGTTTTGCGAGGCCATCGGCGTGGCATCGAAGCCGATGCCCTCAAAGGATATCTCGCTCGCGGTCAGGTATGGCGCATGGGACCATGTGGAGACACAGGTCGTGGCTGACGTCTGCACGATCACACAGGTGGCCTGGCGCTATTTTCTTGCGACCGGGGCGGCCTCTGGTGCGCCTGATGCTGGTGACGACGCAGTCCTTGCGGCGCTAACCGATCGGTTTCCCACCAATTCTTGGCTGGCTAAGATGGCCGAGCCGCAACGATTGGCGGCATAAGTGACAGACAGCTCGCCGCCTTGCGGTTCAAGGCGGCGGGCATCCGCCGGTTCCCGCTCAGTCGGCACGTCCGATTGATTGCTAAAGCCTCTTGTGGTCTAGCTTCAAGAATCCCTTCCCGAGAAAGCAAAATTTTGCTTTTCTATCCGGCTGTCTACTGAGGCGGCTAAACATGGAGCCGCAATGCTGACGGGCGAAATCCGCAATCAAGTCGATCAAATTTGGAATGCCTTCTGGTCGGGGGGTGTGTCTAACCCGCTGTCCGTCATCGAGCAGACTACCTATCTGCTATTCATCAAGCGCCTCGACGACTTGCATACTCTTGAGGAAAACAAGGCCGCCAACCTTGGCATTGCGATGGAGCGGCGAATTTTTCCGGACGGCAACGACGATCAAGGTCGTCCTTACTCCGATCTTCGCTGGTCCCGCTTCAAGAACTTCGAAGCGCGCGAGATGATGGATGTCGTGGCCGAGCGGGTTTTCCCGTTCCTTCGCCAGCTGGGTGAGCACGGTTCCAGTTATGGCGAGCACATGAAGGACGCGCGGCTTGGTTTCAGCAACGCCGCATTGCTCGCCAAGACCGTCGACATGCTCGACAAAATCCCGATGGACGATCGCGACACCAAAGGCGATCTCTATGAATACATGCTCGGCAAGATCGCGAGCGCCGGCACCAATGGCCAGTTCCGCACGCCGCGTCATATCATCCGCTTGATGGTCGAGATGACCCAGCCGACGCCCGAGGACGTGATCTGCGATCCCGCGCTCGGCACAGCGGGCTTTCTGGTCGCGGCCGGCGAGTACCTGCGCGACAATCACCCGCAGCTGTTTCGCGATGAAAAGCTGCGCCACCACTTTCACAATGCCATGTTCCACGGGTTCGATTTCGACCCCACCATGCTCCGCATCGGCAGTATGAATATGACTCTGCACGGGGTGGACAATCCCGATGTCAGCTACCGCGACAGCCTGGCCGAAGAGCATGGCAAGGATGCGGGCAGGTACAGCCTGATCCTCGCCAATCCGCCCTTTGCTGGATCGCTCGATTACGATGCGACCGCCAAGGACCTCCAACAGATCGTCAAGACGAAGAAGACCGAGCTGCTGTTCCTCGCCCTGTTCCTGCGCTTGCTCAAAACGGGCGGACGCGCGGCGGTGGTAGTGCCCGATGGCGTGCTGTTCGGATCATCCAAGGCGCACCAGGAATTGCGCAAGCTGCTGGTCGAGAAGCACAAGCTCGAAGGCGTGCTGAAACTGCCCTCGGGCGTGTTCCGGCCCTATGCGGGCGTGTCGACCGCCGTTCTGTTTTTCACCAAGACCGGCGTAGGCGGGACGGATCATGTCTGGTTCTACGACATGCAGGCCGATGGCTACTCGCTGGACGACAAGCGCACAGCGCTGTTGCCGGAGGAGAAGCTAGGTCTGCAATTCACCTCGCCGTTGTCGGCAGAGGAGCATGCCAAGAACAACCTGCCCGATGTGCTGATCCGCTGGGGCAAGCGCGACGGTGACGAGCGTGAGAACCCGCGCACTGCGCAGAGCTTCACCGTGCCCAAGGACGAAATCGCCGCGACCGGCACCTATGACCTCTCGCTCAACCGCTACAAGCAGGTCGAGCACATGGAAGTCACGCACGACAAGCCCGCCGACATCATCAAGGAATTGCGGACGCTGGAGCAGGAAATCAGCGACGGCCTCGCTAAGCTGGAGGCGATGCTGGGATGAGAACGGGACAACTGGGCGATCACGTCGAAATTCTATCAGGCTTCGCCTTTAAGTCAGACCGCTTCAATGATGAAGGCCAGGGGCTTCCCCTAGTACGCATAAGGGACGTGAAACCCGCTAGATCACAAACCTACTTCGACGGCGACTACGATGCCCGCTTTGTGCTTTCCGACGGCGACCTGCTCGTTGGAATGGACGGTGAATTCAATTGCGCGCGCTGGGCAGGTGGGCCAGCCCTTCTCAATCAGCGCGTTTGCCGGGTTCGTGCAGCGTCACAGCAACTGGACGAGCAGTATCTGTTTTGGTTTTTGCCCAAAGCCTTGAAGGATATCGAAGATCGATCCAATTTTGTGACGGTCAAGCATCTGTCGGCCAAGCAAATCAACGAGATTGAAATCCCGCTACCTTCGCTCGACGAGCAAAAGCGGATTGCGGCGATCCTTGATCAGGCGGACGAGCTGCGCTGCAAGCGCCAGCGCGCCATCGACCGACTCAACCAACTAGGGCAAGCCATCTTTCACGAGATGTTTGGCGATCCCGTTGCTCCATCGAATAGGCTCGCAAGCAGACTCATCGATATCGCTGAGCTCATCAATGGCGATCGCTCTTCAAATTACCCCAGCGGAAATGACATCAAAGACGAAGGGATTCTATTTCTCAACACTACGAACATTAGGGCTGGCGAGCTAGATTTCACGAAGGCTCAGTTCATTAACGAAGCGAAATTTCGTTCGCTATCGCGAGGAAAGCTTCAGCGAGGTGATCTGGTAATCACGTTGCGCGGAACCCTTGGGCAATGCGCACTCTTCGACTGCCAATATGAGACTGGCTTCATCAACGCCCAGATGATGATCATTAGGGCAAAAGCCACTGTTCTTCCCAGATTCCTTAGGGAATATATTTCCTTCCCTTCCGTGCAGGCCAAATTGAAGGGGGCAAACAGCGGCTCGGCGGTCCCGCAGCTCACTGCTACTCAAATGAAAGAGATGCAGATTTTGCTTCCTGCATTGGATGATCAGCGGCGTTTTGTGGACGCCATCGATTCCGCGCGGTCGGTCCAAAATGAAATCGTCGCGCACGCAAATCGGCTCGATGGACTTTTCGCCAGCCTCCAACACCGCGCCTTCCAAGGGGAGCTGTAATCATGCGCGGCGAGCTTCTCAATGTATGGGACAAGGTCTGGTCGGAGGTTTTCGTCAAGCTTTCGAAGCACAAGGGCGCGCCAACCGAGCTTTTCTCAGAGCTCTATGATGCGATCATCCCCTTGCCAATTCCTCCTGCTGAACCTGCTGAGCCGACACAATTTGATGAGGACGGTAGGCTGACGGACCCCAATGAAATTGCGGCGGAGGAGGCTTATAACAAGGCGCTTGACGACTTTGGGGCGGCTCGTTCGCACTATGAGCAAGCCGTCTCAGGAAATTCGAAAGCACGCCGGTGGTTGCGTACCGAGTTGCCGCTGCACATCACTAGTGAAAGCAAGGCATTGGCCGCCTTGGCCGCAGTGCATGGCCGGGTTCGCGATATTGGCGGCGATGCATTAAGCAACCGCTACTTCAATCTCGTTGAAGCCTTCATCGACAAGTACAGCCTGCGATATGATCTTCGCCGACCCTTCTCGATGCATCCAACACTGCCGGGAATTTTTGCCCGAGTAGTGCGAAATCTCAAGGCCGCCGCTCAGACTGATCCGCATCTGGCCACGGCATTCCATGAATTTGAGGACGCCCTACGCGACCTGACAGCCGAACGGACGCCGAACAGAATCAAGACCTGCATCGCCAAGCAGACAAATTTTTTAGAAGCGATTGGTCAAATTGCTCCGAATGTGACGGGCAACACACTTGGGCAGATTTGCGATCAAGTCGGCACTTGGCCGCACGATCGAATCAAAGACTCTATGAAAAATATGTACGGCTTCGCATCGAACTACCCCGGAATTAGGCATGGTGGCACGCCGGCCAATCAAATTCGCGAAATGGAAATGCGTGATTTGGTCTCCGTCTGCGTGGTGCTGTTTGGGTTTGCGCCATACCTGACTGATCAACTTAATTATGACGATATCTACTCAATCGGGGAAGCCGCATGAGTCAGTTCGCCTTCCTCCAAGCTGAATTTGCCGAGGTTTATGGCCTCGCGAGGAAGGCGGAAAAGCTTGCCCTGTCCGATCCGCGCGGGAGCTGTTTTCATTCCCGACTTGCGCTCGAAAGCGCGGTCAAGTGGATGTATGACCATGACCGCAGTCTGCATTCGCCCTATGACCCGACGCTTTCAGCGCTGATCCATGAGGGCACGTTCCGCTCTCTGGTCGGCAACGCGCTCGTCACCAAGGCGCGGATCATCAAGGACCTGGGCAACGTCGCGGTGCATGAAACGCGGCCCGTTCCCGAGAAGTCCGCGACCGACTGCCTGAAGCAGCTCTTCGATTTCTGCTACTGGCTGATGCGCACCTATGCGCGCGGGGCCAAGCCCGATCCCGCCGTGCAGTTCTCAGTGGCCGCCTTGCCCCGCGCGGTGCAGGTGGAGGTTTCAACCCTCAAGAAATTGCAGGCTCTCGCCAAGGAGCGCGAGGAAGCAGCAGTAGCGCTAGCCGAAGAGCAGGCCTCCCGCATCAAGAGCGAGGAAGACCGCGCCGCGCTCGATGCGCAGATCAAAGAGCTTCAGGCGCAGATCGAGGCGATCAAGGCCGAGAATGCCATGGTCGAAGATACCCACGATTACAACGAAGCCGAAACCCGCGACATCTGGATCGACCGCTTGCTGGCCGAGGCGGGCTGGCCGCTCGACCAGCCGCGCGACCGCGAATATCCCGTCACCGGCATGCCCAGCACGTCCGGCGAAGGCTTTGTCGACTATGTCCTATGGGGCGATGACGGCAAGCCGCTCGCGGTGATCGAAGCCAAGCGCACCAAGCGCGATCCGCGTGAAGGCCAGCAGCAGGCCAAGCTCTATGCCGATTGCCTGGAGCAGCAGTTCGGCGTGCGACCGCTGATCTACTACACCAATGGCTACAAGCATTGGCTGTGGGACGATGGAGCCTATCCGCCCCGCGAGGTGCATGGCTTCTACAAGAAGGACGAGCTGGAG
Source organism: Qipengyuania sp. L-5Y (assembly GCF_056859455.1). Taxonomy (NCBI): domain Bacteria; kingdom Pseudomonadati; phylum Pseudomonadota; class Alphaproteobacteria; order Sphingomonadales; family Erythrobacteraceae; genus Qipengyuania; species Qipengyuania sp. L-5Y. Next base: position 56,886 of record NZ_JBSXOM010000029.1, read on the forward strand.
CTGTGGCGCCAGCGCAAGGCCGCGCGCCGGTCGATTGCGACCACCAAGATCGATGAGAATATTGCCGGGCGGTATTATCAGACCCGCGCCATCCGCCGGATAGGCGAGGCGTTCGAGAAGGACCGCCAGCGCAAGGCTCTGCTGGTGATGGCGACGGGCTCGGGCAAGACCCGCACCGTAATCGCGCTGGTCGATCAGCTGATGCGCGCCAATTGGTGCAAGCGCGTGCTGTTTTTGGCCGACCGCGTGGCGCTGGTGAAGCAGGCGCATAACGCCTTCAAGGCGCACATCCCGACGACGCCGAGCGCCAATCTGATCGAGAAGCACGACGCCAAGAAGAATGACCACAATGGCGCGCGCGTATGTGTGGCGACCTACCCCACGATGATGGGGCTGATCGATGAGATGCAGAACGGGCAGAAGCGCTATGGCCCGGGGCATTTTGATCTCATCGTGATCGATGAAGCGCACCGATCGGTTTACCGCAAATACCGCGCAATCTTCGACTATTTCGACAGCCTGCTCGTCGGGCTGACCGCGACGCCCCGAGATGAGATTGACCGCGACACCTATTCGCTCTTCGAGCTTGAGCGCGGCGTGCCGACCGACAGCTACGATCTCGATGAGGCGGTGGCCGACGGCTTCCTTGTCCCGCCTACGCCGATCTCGGTGCCCACCCGCTTCATGCGCGAGGGCATCAAATACGATCAGCTCTCCGATGAGGACAAGGAGAAGTGGGATCTGCTCGAATGGGAGGGCCAGCTTCCCAAGGGCGATGTCGATCCGGCTGCACTCAACAAATGGCTGTTCAACGAGGACACCGTCGACAAGGTGCTTGAGCACCTTATGGTGAACGGCCTTAAGGTTGCCGAAGGAGATCGCCTTGGAAAGACGATCATCTTCGCGAAGAACCACAAGCACGCGCAGTTCATCGCCGAACGGTTCGATGCCAACTATCCGCATCTGAAGGGCTCGTTTGCCCGCGTGATCGACTACTCGGTTGAATACCCGCAATCGCTGATCGACAATTTCTCAATTGCCGACAAACCGCCGCACATCGCCATCTCGGTCGATATGCTCGATACCGGCATCGACGTGCCTGAGGTGCTGAATCTCGTCTTCTTCAAGGTGGTACGCTCCAAAACCAAATTCTGGCAGATGATCGGCCGCGGTACCCGCCTTCGTAAAGACCTGTTCGGCCCTGGCCGGGACAAGACCGAATTCCTGATATTCGACTACTGCCAAAATTTCGAGTTCTTCAACGAGAACCCAAACCTGAAGGAGGCCAAGCAATCAACCTCCCTTAACGAGAAGCTTTTCACCACGCGCGTAGAGCTCGCCATGCAACTGGCAGGCTTGTCCGATGAGGAACGCGGTCACGGTCTGGCGCAGCTAGACAAGGACACGCGCGACTACCTTTTCGACGAGGTTGCTGCCATGAACCTCGACAACTTCCTTGTCCGCGCCAAGCGCAAGGAGGTCGAGGAATTCCAGAAGCGCGAAGCATGGAACGACATCGGCTCGAATGAGCGCGAGGTGCTAATCGGCGAGATCGCTGGGCTGCCTTCGGCCCGTGAAGATACTGACATTGCCGCGAAGCAATTCGACTATATCATCCTGAAGGGGCAGCTTGCTCTTCTTCAAAATGATGCGTCGTTCACGCAGTGCCAGGAGAAGGTGATCGCGCTAGCCTCCAAGCTCGAAGAGCTCGGGAATGTTCCGATGGTTTCAGCGCAAATGGACTTGATCCTTGAAGTCCAGACGCCGGATTATTGGGCCGACATCGATGCCTGGGCGGTGGAGCAGATGCGCCGCCAGCTGCGTGCGCTCATGAAGCTCATCGAAGGAGATGAAGCGGTAATCATTTATACCGACTTCGAAGACGAGATGGGTGAGGCAACGCGCATCGACTTGGCTCATGCGAGTATCGGCACTGACAAGCCGCGCTTCTTAATTAAGGTACGCCACTTCCTCAAAGCCCATGCCGATCACATCACGATCCAAAAGCTTCACCGCAACGAGCAGCTGACCCCGCAAGATTTGGCAGAGCTGGAGCGCATCTTGCGCGAAGAAACGGAAGCGAGTGACGCTGACATCGCTGTCATCACAAGTGAAGGTGGCCTCGGCCTGTTCATTCGTTCGCTCATCGGCCTCGATCGTGAGGCTGCGAAGGGGGCGTTTGCCGAGCTACTAGCCGGTCAGAACCTCAATGCGAACCAGATCGAGTTCATCAATTTGATCATTGACCATCTCACCGAACGCGGTGCGATGGATCCGCGCCGGCTATACGAGAGCCCATTCACCGATTTCGATGATCAGGGTGTTAGTGGCGTGTTTCAGCAGGCTGAAGTTCAGCGGATTGTACAAGTGTTGAGCGATGTCAGCAGGCGGGCGGCCGCGTGAGAGAAAGCGTAGGAAACCATGGGCCGGACAAGTTCGCCGGCTCATCCTTATCTCGCAGCTGAATGAACTGACGCGGCACCTGCGTCAAACTCCTGAAGCAACCTCCGAGCCTCGGCTCAAGGCAAATCAATAGTAATTTCCCATAGTTTCGAGTTCCCATGTTCGTCTTCCATGGGGCACCACTTTCATTGTTGACTGAAATCCTGCCATGTCCCTGGCGGCCCCATACATGACCGCCGAGAACATTTGAGCAATAGCGGCAGGTGTTTGCTTGACCCAGCAATACACTGTCGCACCCATCCGCAATTGCTGTATCGGCAAGGCAGTGCCAACCCTCCTCACCTTGTTCGTAAATGCCTTGCCTCCCGGCGCCCGGCGGATGTTGGTACGTGCCGATCCCGGGCTGCTGCGGACTGCCCGCGGTGCGCGTGCCATGTTCGCCTTTGTGCTGACGATGGCGGTGACCGTTTTGGCCGGTGGGGCGTTTGGAGCACCCATCACGGCGTTTCTCATTGCCTTTCCCGTCACGGTTTTCAGCTGCGCGGCGATAAGCGACGACGAGACGCGGGCGCGGATTGGCAAGATACTCGCCTTGTCCGCATCGGCAGGTGCGATGTTTACGCTTTCGGCTCTGCTACATACGAGTTGGATAAATCATTTCGTTTTCGTGCTGCTGATCGGAGCAGTGGCATATGCACGTCAATTTGGCGGCCCCTGGATCCCGGTCGGGCTTGCCGCGAATGTCAGCTATTTCTTCGGTGCGTTTCTCAAACCCGACACGCAGATGCTCCACTGGCAGTGGGTCGGAGTGGTAATCGGCGCAGTTTGCGCATTGATCGTACACCAACTGGTCGTGCCGCACAGGCCCTGGCGGCGAATGCGTTGGGCAGTTAGCTCGATACGGATGCGCATGGGGGGCATGCTGGAAGTGGCTGCACGCTTCGGTGAAACGCAGAAAGCTCCTCACTTGAAGCGGGAATTGGCCCGGGTTGCCAATGCGGTGAACATTGCCGAAAACGAGTTGGACAATCTTCCGGGCGGGCGGCTTGCTCACCGGCCGCTTGCCGAAGCCCTTCTTTCCATCCTGGCTCTGGCAGAGCGCTTTGCATTACAGCTTCAGGACCAGCTGGAACGGGTCGGCATGCCGAATGCCGACAAGCGCGAACTGGCGAGCCTTTCGAAAGCGCTGATCGATTACACGCCGCTCTCGCACAACGGTGATCTTGCCTCGATTGGCTCTGGGATAGACAGGCTCGAGCAAGCGCTGCTCCTACCGCCTGATCTCGACGCTGCGAGGTCGCGAAAAGTGCCACTTGCCGAGCCAGTCCGAGCGCAATTTCGGTCCGCCATTCAATCGGCGGCGGCTGCAGCGCTCGCTATCCTGGGCGGGGTGATGCTCTCGCCCGAACGCTGGTATTGGGCGGTCATAACCGTGTTCGTTATGTTCACAGGCACATTTTCGCGCGGCCAAGCGCTGGCCAAGTCCCTCCAGCGCACATTCGGAACCTTGGCAGGCATTCTGGTGGCAATGGGCGTTGTCTGGGCCCTGCAGGGCAACATTCATGTCGCTCTGGCGCTGATGCCGCTCGCGATTTTCTGCGTTTTTTACGCCTTCACTCAATCGTATACCTGGATGGCTTTCTGGATCACGGTGACCGTTGCCTTGCTGTTTCTGGCAACGGGGCGCTTCACCGACGCATTGATGGTGCTGAGGCTTGAAGAAACGGCGATCGGTGCAACTGCCGGGATCATCGTCGCAGCGTTCGTGCTGCCGAAGAGCACAGATGCCTATGCCCGTGAGCAATTGAACGATCTTCTTGATACAACCCGTGCTGTGCTGGAAACATCACTACCGGATGGTTCGATTGACCGGTTGCAGCTGACTGCCGCACTGCATGATTTCGAGGCGAAGGTTTCAAACATGCGGGACGTGATCGAGCCATTGCGTATTTTTCCCGGGGCACGTGCCAGCGGCCAGCGGGACGGGATAACGCGCCAGCTCGTCCTTACCAGCTATTGGGTTCATGAAATCGCGCTTGCGGTGCGCGAACTGGATAGCGCCGGCGTGAAGCGATCGCCAGCTCGCGCTTTGAAAGCTTCGGCAAAGTTGGAATCCGTGATAGAACGCCTTCGTGTCCCCGGACATGATGAAACTGCGGTGGAGACTGCTGATGCGCCGCCACCGTTGGCCCGTGAGACGGGCGGCGACCCGATGCAAGTGATCGCTACTGCATGCCACGGTGCCGCCGTCTCTCTGACAAGCGTAGCGCGCCTCGTCACCGATCGAAGCATGCATAGTCGCGCGTTCCGGTTCTGAAGCTCCACTTTTTAGCGAGCAGTGTGTTCGTTGCACAAAATCGCCAGGCGACTGCTCCGCTACTGGCGAAGTCAAAAGCACCCACGTCGGCATCCAAGCAGCCACGGTGTGCTCGCAAATCAGCATTTTGGTATCGGGAGCTTTGCTGCCATAGTGATGGCAAGGCAGGAAAACAGGAGGCGCCCATGGCTCAGGACGGATTTCTCAAGGTCTCTCGCAGGGGCGTTCTGGCAGGGGGAGTGGCTTCGGCAGCGGCCAGCCGAGCGTCGATCGCATTTGCGCAGGAAAATTCCGGGGCTTCTGCCGTTGAGGCTACCGTGCCCCTCAAATTTACCGTGAACGGCGAAGATCGCCAGCTCGACCTCGATACGCGGACAACGCTTCTGGACGCCTTGCGTGAGCATTTGCAGCTAACCGGCACGAAGAAGGGATGCGATCATGGCCAATGCGGCGCTTGCACGGTGATGGTGAATGGCGAGCGGATCAATTCGTGTCTCAGCCTGGCGGTACAGCATGAGGGTGACGAGGTAACGACGATCGAAGGACTCGGCTCTGCCGACAAGCTCCACCCGATGCAGGCCGCATTCGTGAAGCACGATGGCTATCAGTGCGGCTATTGCACTCCGGGGCAGATCTGTTCGGCGGTCGCCGTGCTGGATGAGATTCGCAAAGGCATACCGAGCCATGTCACCGAAGATCTCGATGGGGCAATGCAGCCGAGCAATGTGGAGATGCGCGAACGGATGAGCGGCAATATCTGTCGCTGCGGCGCCTATTCCAACATCGCCGAGGCGATGGCCGAAGTGGCGGGAGCCTGATCATGCGCAGCTTTACTTACGAACGGGCGAAAACGGCGGCAGACGCGGCAAAGACGGTTGCAGAAACACAGGGTGCCAAATTCATCGCCGGCGGCACCAATCTGCTCGATCTGATGAAGATCGAGGTGGAGACGCCCACTCATCTCGTCGATGTACAGGACCTGGGCTTCGATGCGATCGAGGAAACGCCGGAAGGCGGGTTGCGGATCGGCGCGCTTGTTTCCAATACTGCCCTGTCTGCCCATCCTGTCGTGCGGCGGGATTACGCCGTGCTGACGCGGGCGATCCAGGCAGGCGCGTCGGGACAGTTGCGCAACAAGGCCACCACCGGCGGAAACCTGTTGCAGCGGACCCGCTGTGCATATTTCTACGACACCAACATGCCCTGCAACAAGCGCAAGCCGGGCGATGGCTGCGCCGCGCTAGGCGGTTTTTCGCGGCAGTTGGGTGTCATCGGCATTTCTGATGCCTGCATTGCCACTTATCCCGGAGACATGGCCGTGGCGCTACGGGTGCTCGACGCAGTGGTCGAAACCGTGAAACCAGACGGGACGGCGCGGGCGATACCGATTGCCGATTTCCATCGCCTCTGGGGCGACACCCCTCAGACCGAAACGGTGCTTGAGCCCGGCGAACTCATCACGGCCGTGGTTCTGCCGGAGCCGCTGGGCGGACAGCATTTCTACCAGAAAGTCCGCGATCGTCGGTCATACGCCTTTGCGCTGGTGTCTGTGGCGGCGGTCATACAGGCTGACGGCACGGGACGCGTTGCTTTCGGCGGTGTAGCGCCCAAGCCGTGGCGTGTGGAGGCAGCGGACGCGCTGCTTCAGCAAGGCGCATCGGCTGTGGTGGCCAAGGCTTTTGCCGATGCCCGTCCGACCGAACAGAACAAGTTCAAGATCCCGCTCGCCGAACGGGCACTTGCGGGCATCCTTGCAGACGCGAGAGGCTGATCAGATGGAATTTAACGCTCCTGCGACTGAGAACCTGTTCGACCGCGCCAAGCTGGTCGGCAAGTCCACTCCGCGTATCGACGGGCCGCTCAAGGTGTCGGGCGCCGCGCCCTATGCGGCAGAGCGCCACGACGTCGTCGATGGTCAGGCCTATGGCTGGATCGTCGGCGCGGCGATTGCCAAGGGCCGGATCCGGTCGATGGAGCTGGGCGATGCCCGCCGGGCGCCCGGGGTCATCGCGATCGTTGCGGCGACCGAACATGAGCCGGTTGGGACCAGCCCCTACAATCACGCGCCGCTCTTCGGCGGCCGCGACATCGCCCACTACCATCAGGCGATCGCCGTCGTGGTGGCCGAGACGTTCGAACAGGCCAGAGCCGCAGCGAGCCTGATCCGGACGCAATACGATGCCGCCGATGGCGTTCACGATCTTGCCCGCGTCAAAGGCGCGGCCAAAATCGGCACCGGCTTCAGCGGCGAATCGATGAAGGACACCCTGGGCGATTTCGATGGGGCTTTCGGCGGTGCGGCCGTAAAGATCGATGCCACTTACACCACGCCTGACGAAGCGCATGCGATGATGGAACCGTTTGCCACCATAGCTGCCTGGGAAGGCGACAAGCTGACGGTGTGGACGTCGAACCAGATGATCAACTGGGGCAAAAGGGCGCTGGCATCGATCCTTGGTATCGAGGCCGACAATGTGCGGGTGGATTCGCCCTATGTCGGCGGCGGTTTCGGCGGGAAGCTGTTCATCCGCGCCGACGCGGTGATGGCTGCGCTAGGGGCCAAGGCGGCAAAGCGCCCGGTCAAGATCGCGATGCAGCGCCCGCTGATGTTCAACAATTCGACCCATCGCCCGGCCACCATCCAGCGCGTGCGCCTGGGGGCGGGATCGGATGGCAGGATCACCGCCATCGCGCATGAATGCTGGTCGGCAAATATCACCGGCGAGGATGGCGAACATGGCACGCTGCAAACGCCCAAGCTCTATACCGGCGCCAACCGGCTGACCGCTTCCTATGTCTCGCAGATCGATCTTCCGGAAGGCAATGCCATGCGCGCCCCGGGCGAAGCGCCGGGTCATATGGCGCTTGAGGTCGCGATGGACGAACTGGCCGAACAGGCGGGCATCGATCCTGTGGAACTGCGTATCCTCAACGATGCACACGGTGTCGTTCCGGGCGACCCCGAAACCAAGATATCGGATCGCCATCTCGCCCGCTGTCTGAAGGAAGGGGCCGAACGCTTCGGTTGGTCCGAACGCAAGGCCCAGCCAGGGCAGGCGCGCAACGGTCGCTGGCTGACCGGCATGGGCGTGGCTGCCGGATACCGTGCGGGTCCGACGGCCAAATCGGCTGCGCGTGTCAGCCTGTCCGCGGACGGCACGCTCAAGGTCGAAACCGACATGACCGATATCGGCACCGGCTCCTACACCATCATTGCGCAGACCGCCGCCGAAACCATGGGCCTCCCGCTCGATAGCGTAACGGTTGAGCTGGGTGACTCGAACTTCCCCGTCTCGTCGGGCTCCGGCGGCCAATGGGGCGCGGCAAGTTCGACGGCGGGCGTGTACGCAGCCTGCGTCAACCTACGCCGGATGATTGGCGAAAAGCTTGATTTCGATGGCGATGCGGCGGATTTCCAAGGAGGCCGCGCGACGCTGGATGGACAGGGCTGGCAGATCACCGAAGCCGGGGCACTCAGTGCCGATGGCGAAATGACCTATGGCGATTTCAAATCGGATTACGACGTGGGCACCTATGCCGCCCATTTCGCCGAAGTGCGCGTCGATGCCTTTACCGGCGAAGTGCACATCACGCGCATGCTGGCCGTTTGCGATGCCGGGCGCATCCTGAACCCACTGTCCGCGCGCAGTCAGGTGATCGGCGGAATGGTCATGGCAGCGGGCGCGACACTGATGGAAGACCTGCATGTCGACAAAAGGTTCGGCTTTTTCGCCAATCATGATCTGGCCGGTTACGAAGTGCCGGTTCATGCGGACATTCCTCATCAGGAATGCATATTCCTCGACACGCTGGATCCCATCGTTTCCCCGATGAAGGCGAAGGGTGTGGGCGAACTTGGCATTTGCGGGCCCAATGCGGCGGTTGCCAATGCCGTTTACAACGCCACCGGCGTGCGCGTGCGCGAATACCCGATTACGGTCGATAAATATCTCGACCGGTTACCGGCGCTTGCGTGATCGCATCAGACGGGGTGCAAACCGCAAGGATGGCTGAAAACTCTGCCTGGCTGATGAGCGGGCTCGAAGACGATGTCCGGCCGCGTATGTTCGAGGTGGCAGATCGGGGCGAAGCCTTTGCCCTGGCCACCATAGTGAAGGCCGATGGCGGCCCGCGGCCAGTTGGTGCACAGATGGTCGTCACCGCGCGAGAAAGCTGGGGCTTTCTGTCGGGTGGCTGCATCGAAGACGACGTGGCGCTGAATGCGCGCGAGGTAATCGATGACGGGCAACCCCGCGCTATCGTCTATGGAACCGGAAGTCCGCTGATTGACATCCGCCTGCCCTGTGGCGGCAGTATCGAAGTGATCATCGAACGGGTGTCGCCGACCGATGCGGCGCTTGCCGATCTGCGATCGCTCACTTCTGCGCGACGACCTGCTGTCTGGATCAGCGATGGACTGCTGCGAAGATGCATTGCGCTGGGCCATGGCGACGACACCGCGCCCGCCCTGATCGTCCGTCATTACGTTCCGTGTCAGAGGCTGGTGGTCGTCGGCTCCGATCCCTTTGCACTGGCGATTGCGGGGCTCGGCCAGACAGTCGGCTGGGACGTATCCATTCTCGCTCCATTCGGACCGCAAGCCCATCCGCCCATTGGCGTATCCTATGATCGGCGGACCCTTGCAGAGGCCATGAACGATCCGGCGCCCGACCGCTGGACGGCCGTCGCCGTGGCGACTCACGATCTCGAACAGGATGAAAGCGCTTTGATCCCAGCCCTGCAATCGCCTGCAGGCTATGTCGGAGTGCTCGGCTCGCGTCGTAAGCTGGACCAACGCCTCGCCGGCCTGCGGTCTGCCGGGTTGGATCAACCGGCGATCGCACGGCTTTCGGCTCCCATTGGTCTGAACATCGGGGCGTCGTCTCCATGGGAGGTGGCACTGTCGGTCGTCGCCGAAATAGTTGACGCCTCCCGCGGCGACACACGCCGCGTCGTTGCTCCCTCGCGCAAACCGCATGTCGCGGCCTGAAGCGACCGGGTGCCATGCCATCGTCCTCGCCGCGGGGGCGGGTAGTCGGTTCGGAGGCGGGAAGCTGCTTGCCCCTTTTCGCGGACGCCCGCTCATCCACTGGTCCGTCGCAGCAGCCCTTTCATCATGCGTAACCAGTGTAACGGCTGTTCTTGGAGCGCGGGCCGACGACGTCGCGGCAGCCTTGGCACCGTTCGCCGGTCGCCGTCTTTCTCTGGTTCGCTGCAGGCATTGGGAAGAAGGGTTGTCGGCGTCGCTGACATACGGGCTGCGAACGCTGCCACAGGACACGCGCGCGGTAGCGATCTTCCTGGGCGACATGCCCGATCTCGATCCCGGACTGGCCGATCGTGTGCTGACAGAGGTAGTTGGCGGCGCCCCGGCAGCGTATCCCGAGTGTAAAGGTCTCCCGGGGCATCCGGTGGCTTTGTCCAACGAGCTATTTCCTCTGATCGAAAGTCTCAAGGGCGATCAGGGCGCTCGCGCCGTATTTGCCGGCCAAAGCGGTGTTATCCGTGTTCCAACCGACGATCCCGGCTCCATTGCCGATATCGACACAAGGCACGATCTGAAGCGGCTGGGACCTTAGCCCGTTCGTTTCGACCTAGATCGTGAAATCCAGCCGATATCCGGGAGCATAGTGCAACGCCATGGTCGTGACAGAGCGTTCGCCGAGCCACGTCGTTCGGCGCATGGTGAAAAGCGCCTCTCCGCGCCCGATACTCAGTATTTGCGCTGTTCTCGCTTCAGCCGATATCGCCGACAGTTCTACCTCGCCGCGCGTGAAGGGGACTTTGCGAACCAACCATTCGTTTGCGCTCAGCGTGCCGAAGTCGGCGGTTTCGAAATCGGGTACGGTAGCAAGGTTTACCCAGCGCATTTCGAAAGCGAAAGGCTGCCCATCCGCAAGATGCAGGGTCTCCAGATAGGCTGCCTCTTCGTCTTCCGGGATCTGAAGGCCAAGCGAAGTTGGGACGGGTGGCCGCGTCGTCCGGCGCTTTACGATCTCGCAACTGTAGGCTCGTCCCATGTCTTCAACCTGTTCGCGCACCAGCGGAATGCGGAGCTGCGCCTGGGGCAGGGGCAGTGGGCGTACGCGGGTGCCGCCCTTGCGCTTGCGTTCCACGATGCCTTCTTCGGCCAAGGCCTGAAGAGCGCGATTCACCGTGGTCCGCGAACAGCCATACTGCTCGGCGAAATCGACCTCGCCCGGGATCAGTTCACCCAGTTTCCATTCGCCCGCCACGATGCGGGCGCGAATTGCTTCGCGAATGCCGCGGTGCGTTTGTGCATTCACAGGGCGGCGCCCAGTTCCCGGATAGTGCGGGCGAAGCGCGCACGGATGTCGGCAGCGCGAATATGCTCACCGCCTTGCACGATGTGGCGGCCCGCCGACCACAGATCGCTAACGGCGGGTGCTTCCACGCCGAAAATCCACGCATCGAGCCGCTGGTCCGGTTGTGGCCAGTCGAGGAAGGGCAGATCATCGCGCAGGCCGACGATATCGGCCCGCATCCCGATTTCGATAATGCCTGCTTTCCGTCCGATTGCCTGCGCACCGCCGCGAGCCGCCCGCTCGTAAAGATAGCGCCCGTTGGACCGGGTCGCGTCATCGGTCAGCACCGCGCGCTGGCGGTGCTTCAGTCGCTGCGAAACTTCGAGCATGCGCAGTTCTTCCGCAACCGACAGGCGAATGTTGGAATCCGAACCGATGCCGTAGCGCCCGCCAGCCGCGAAATAGTCACGGGCCGCGAAAATCCCGTCGCCAAGGTTCGCCTCGGTGGTCGGGCAAAGGCCCGCCACCGCGCCCGAAGCGGCAAGGGCCTTAACCTCGTTTGCATCGAGATGAGTTGCATGGATCAGGCACCAGCGCTCGTCCACCGGCATATTGTCGATCAGCCAGCGAACAGGACGCGCGCCCAGATGGCCCTCTACCTCTTCAACTTCCCTGATTTGCTCAGCGGCATGGATATGGATGGGCCCTTCAGGGCAGAGCGCCAGGCATGCCTCGATCCCGTCCCGATCGACCGCCCGGAGCGAATGCGGCGCAACGCCAAGGCGGAAGTCTTCCGGAAGACTGCGGCTGTTGTCAGCAATCCGCGCATACAGCGCCTCGAACTGATCGACGCTATTGCCGAACCGCAACTGGCCACCATTCAGCGAACGCCTGTCCAGCCCGCCATAAGTATAGAGCACCGGCAGGTGGGTGAGCCCCATGCCACTGGTCTGGCTCGCCGCAAAGATGGCGTTGGACAATTCGGCGATGTCGTCGAACTTCTCGCCGCCGACCTGGTGGTGTACGTAATGGAATTCGGCCGATGCGGAATAGCCCGCCTGTGCCATTTCCATCTGCACCAGTGCGGCGATGGATTCGATGTGGTCCGGCGTCAGTATATCCAGAAACCGGTACATCACTTTCCGCCAGGTCCAGAAATCGTCCGCCCCCTGCGGGCCACGCGCTTCGGCTAGCCCCGCCATGGCGCGCTGAAAGCTGTGCGTGTGGACATTGGCGAGGCCGGGCAGGGCAGTTCCAACCGCAGTGGCGGGATCGAAACCGCGCGGGGATATCTCCTTGATAGTGCCAAGCTCGTCGACATGAATGGCATGGTCGGCAAGCCATCCAGAGGGCGTTAGAACCTGCCGTGCGGAGATGATGCCAGCCATTTACCGTTGCGCCTTTCTGGTATTATGTGCATACATAATCACACGGTAAGGAGATGCGCAAGAGTATGGCAGGCCGAGTCTTCACCCATTGCAAAGCCGCGACGCTGGTCGCAGGGGCGACGGGCTATGGTCTGGTCGAAGACGCTGCGATTGCAGTGCAAGGGGGGCGGGTTTCCTGGGTCGGGGATGCAACCGATCTGCCGCAGGATTACGCCGAGTGGGAGAAGGTCGAGCTGGAGGGGGCACTCGTCACGCCCGCGCTGGTCGATTGCCACACGCATCTCGTTTTTGGCGGCGATCGCAGCCGCGAATTTGCACTTCGTCTCCAAGGCGCGAGCTATGAAGAGATCGCGAAGGCCGGTGGCGGCATCCGTTCGACTGTTTCTGCGACGCGGGAAGCAACGGATGAGGACCTGCTTGCCAGCGCCTTGCGCCGCGTCGACGATTTGCTCGCAGACGGTGTCGCGGTGATCGAAGTGAAATCGGGCTATGGGCTGACCATCGAACAGGAAATGCGCATGCTGCGCGTGGCGCGCGCGATCGAGGGGCACCGCCCCGTCCGCATCCGCACCAGCTGGCTCGCGGCCCACGCGCTGCCCCCCGAATTCGAGGGCGAGACCGACCGCTACATCGACGAAATCGTGATCCCGGGCCTCGAGGCCGCCGTCGCCGAAGGTCTGGTCGATGCGGTCGACGGGTTTTGCGAAAGCATCGGCTTTTCGCCCGCGCAGATCCGCAAGGTGTTCGACAAGGCACGCGAACTGGGCGTGCGGGTCAAGCTGCATGCCGAACAGCTGAGCGACCTCAAAGGCTCGGTAATGGCCGCCGAATATGGCGCCTTGTCCGCCGATCATCTCGAATGGCTCGCGCCCAAGGACGCTGCCATCTTGGCGGAGAAGGGCGTGGTCGCGGTCCTCCTGCCGGGGGCATTCTATGCCCTGCGCGAAACGCGCCTGCCGCCGCTGGACGCGCTACGCGCAAACGGTGTGGCGATGGCGCTCGCCACCGATTGCAATCCGGGCAGCTCACCCATGTCCTCGCTGCGCCTCGCCATGAACATGGGGTGCACCCTCTTTCACATGACTCCCGAAGAAGCGCTCGCCGGGGCGACCCGCCATGCCGCGAAGGCGCTGGCGCTGGAGGAGGACCACGGCACGATCGAGGCGGGCAAGCGCGCCGACCTCGCGGTATGGGATGTCTCCCACCCCGATTATCTCAGCTACTGGATCGGCGGGCACTTGCTGCGCGGCCGGATCACTGCAGGATCATATCACGATGCTTGAATTGTCGCCCGGTTCGCTGGGGTTGGCGCAGATCGAGGAACTGTACCGTTCGGCCGGCTCCTTCCGGATCGACCAGCCGGCGATGGATGCCGTAGCCCAGTCGGCCGACCGCCTCGGCGCGGCGCTCGGCTCGGGCGAGGCGATCTACGGCGTCAACACCGGCTTCGGCAAACTCGCCAGCGTGCGCATCGGCGAAACCGATCTCGGCACGCTCCAGCGCAATCTGGTGCTTTCGCACAGCGCGGGCTTCGGCCCGCCGCTCGATCCGCAGATCGTGCGCTTCATCATCGCGCTCAAGTGCCTTTCGCTGGGGCGCGGGGCATCCGGGGTCCGGCCCGTGGTCGTCGAACGGTTGCAGCAGCTGGTCGAGGCTGGCGTGACCCCCGTGGTCCCGGAAAAGGGATCGGTCGGCGCATCGGGCGATCTGGCGCCGCTGGCCCATGTCGCCGCCACCCTGATCGGGGAGGGCGACGCCTTCTACAAGGGCGAACGCATGGCGGCGGGCGCGGCGCTGCAACGCGCCGGTCTCGAACCGGTCGAGCTCGAAGCCAAGGAAGGGCTCGCGCTGCTCAATGGCACGCAGGTGTCCACCGCTCTGGCCTTTGCCGCGCTGTTCGACAGCTGGCGGCTGGCGATCAATTCGCTCGTCACCACGGCGCTGTCGCTCGATGCGGCGATGGGTTCGACCGCGCCGTTTCATGACGAGATTCACCGGCTGCGCGGCCATCGCGGCCAGATCGTGGCGGCGCAGATCATTCGCGACCTGCTCGACGGATCGCAGATCCGCGAAAGTCACCGCGAAGACGATCTGCGCGTGCAGGACCCCTATTGCCTGCGCTGCGCACCGCAGGTGATCGGCGCCTGTCTCGACCAGCTGGCGCATGCCGGCGAAGTCCTGCGGATCGAGGCCAATGCCGCGACCGACAACCCGCTGGTGCTGAGCGACGGCACCATCGTGTCGGGCGGCAATTTCCACGCGGAACCCGTCGGCATGGCGGCAGACGGTATCGCCATCGCCGTGTCCGAAATCGGTGCCATTGCCCAGCGGCGCATCGCGCTGCTGGTCGATCCGGCCTTGAGCTTCGGGCTGCCCGCCTTCCTGGCGCCGTCGCCGGGCCTGCAATCGGGGCTGATGATCGCCGAGGTCACCAGCGCCGCCCTGATGAGCGAGAACAAGGCGCTGGCCAATCCGCGCGTGGTCGATTCCACCCCCACGTCCGCCAATCAGGAAGACCATGTGTCCATGGCCTGCCACGGCGCGCGCCGTCTGATCGAGATGAACGGCAATCTGGCCGCTATCGTCGGGATCGAGGCGATGACGGCGGCACAGGGGGTCGAGTTTCGCGCGCCTCTCGCCACCAGCGACACGCTGGGCGCGGTCATCGCGCGTATCCGCGACGCCTCGCCCACGCTTACCGAAGACCGGCTGATGGAACCCGATATCGCCGCCATGGCGCAATTGCTGGGCTCCAAGCTCCTGAGTGAAGGCGTTGCCTGTTCCTCGATCGCGGATTTCGCCGGGTGAGCCCGGTCAGGGTCATCCCGGGCGACGGCCCGATCGTGCTGGCCCAGCCGCATTCGGGCACTTTCGCGCCGCAGGATATCGCGGCGAACCTGACCGCGCGGGGCCGCAAGCTCGCCGATACGGACTGGCACATTCCGCAGCTCTACGACGGCCTGTTGCCCGATGCCACGATCGTGCGGGCCGAATTCAATCGTTATGTGATCGATGCCAACCGCCCGCCCGATGGCGCCACGCTGTATCCCGGGCAGAACACCACCGGGCTGGTCCCGATGGTCGATTTCGAAAACCACCCCCTGTGGCTCGAAGAACCGGGCGACGCCGAAATCGCGCGCCGTCGTGAGGCGTTCCACCACCCCTATCACGCGGCCCTGCAGTCCGAACTGGACCGGGTGCGCGGCCTCCACGGTTTCGCCGTGCTCTACGATTGCCATTCTATCCAGTCATGCCTGCCGTTTCTGTTCGAAGGCCGGCTGCCCGATCTCAACATCGGCACCGACAATGGCGCGACCTGCCATCCCGCAATTGAGGCAGCGGTCGCGAACGCCTGCGCCGCCGGACCCTATAGCCATGTCGTCAACGGGCGGTTCCGCGGCGGCTGGACCACGCGGCATTACGGCCGGCCCGACCGCAAGGTTCACGCGATCCAGATGGAGATCGCGCAATCGACCTATCTCGAAGCGGAGGAACCGCCCTTCGCCTATTCCCCCGACAAGGCCGCCAGCCTGCGCGATACGCTCGCCGCTGTGTTCGGCGGCATCCAGAGCACTTTCGGAGACCTTGCATGAGTATCGACCGCCGCAACGCCCGCGACATCAAGGCGCCGACCGGCCCCGAACTCACCTGCGGCAGCTGGCAGACCGAGGCGCCGTTCCGCATGATCCAGAACAATCTCGACCGCGAGGTGGCGGAGAACCCTGACGAGCTGGTGGTCTATGGCGGCATCGGCCGCGCGGCGCGCAGCTGGAGCGATTTCGAAGCGATCCTTTCGAGCCTCAGGACCCTGGCGGACGACGAGACGCTGCTGGTGCAGTCGGGCAAGCCCGTGGGCGTGTTCCGCACGCACGCCGATGCCCCGCGCGTGCTGATCGCGAATTCGAACATCGTGCCGCACTGGGCGAACTGGGACCATTTCAGCGAGCTCGATAGGAAGGGCCTGATGATGTACGGCCAGATGACGGCCGGTTCGTGGATCTACATCGGCACGCAGGGTATCGTTCAGGGCACCTACGAGACCTTCGTCGAGGCGGGCCGCCAGCATTATGGCGGCGATCTGACGGGCAAGTGGATCCTGACCGGCGGGCTTGGCGGCATGGGCGGGGCGCAGCCGCTCGCCGCGGCGATGGCCGGGGCCTGCTGCCTGGCGGTCGAATGCAATCCCGAGAGCATCGATTTCCGCCTGCGCACGCGCTATCTCGACGAGAAGGCCGAAAACCTGGACGAAGCGCTCGCCCTGATCGAGCGCTGGACCGCCGCGGGCGAGGCGAAGTCGGTCGGCCTGCTGGGCAACGCCGCCGAAATCTTCCCCGAACTGGTGAAGCGCGGCGTGCGGCCCGACATCGTAACCGACCAGACCAGCGCGCACGATCCGGTTAACGGCTACCTGCCCGAAGGCTGGACCATGGGCGAATGGCGCGCCAAACGCGAAAGCGATCCCAAGGCGGTGGAGAAGGCCGCGCGCGCATCCATGCGCAGGCAGGTCGAAGCCATGATCGCCTTCTGGGAGGCGGGCGTGCCGACGCTCGATTACGGCAACAACATCCGTCAGGTCGCGCTGGAGGAAGGGCTGGAAAATGCCTTTGCCTTCCCCGGTTTCGTGCCTGCCTATATCCGCCCGCTGTTCTGCCGCGGGATCGGCCCGTTCCGCTGGGCCGCGCTGTCGGGCGATCCGGAAGACATCTACAAGACCGACGCCAAGGTGAAGGAACTGCTGCCCGACAACCATGCCTTGCACAACTGGCTCGACATGGCGCGCGAACGGATCGCCTTCCAGGGCCTGCCGGCACGGATCTGCTGGGTCGGGCTGGGCGACCGCCACCGCCTGGGCATGGCGTTCAACGAGATGGTCGCCAGCGGCGAGCTGAAAGCACCGGTGGTGATCGGTCGCGACCATCTCGACAGCGGATCCGTCGCCAGCCCCAACCGCGAAACCGAAGCGATGAAGGACGGCTCGGATGCAGTCAGCGACTGGCCGCTGCTCAACGCGCTGCTCAACACGGCGAGCGGGGCGACCTGGGTCAGCCTGCATCACGGGGGCGGGGTCGGCATGGGCTTTTCGCAGCATTCGGGCATGGTCATCGTGGCCGACGGGACCGAAGACGCCGCGCGCCGGCTCGAACGCGTGCTGTGGAACGACCCGGCCAGCGGCGTGATGCGCCACGCCGATGCGGGCTACGAGGATGCGCTCGATTGCGCGCGGGAAAAGGGCCTGCAGCTTCCCGGCATTCTGGGCGCATAGGTCCACGTATTTCGCGGACCCTTGCCGACCGTTGGTCAAGAGGGCTTTGCTACCGGAGCGAGTGCAGCTAGCCTCCCGGCGCATATCTGGGGAGCTACATCAATGAGCCGTAATTTCAGCCGCCTCGCATCGGCGATCGCCATCGCTTGCGCCACCGTGTCCGTGCCTGCCTTCGCACAGGATCATTCGGGGCACCATGCCGGCATGTCTGCCAGCGAACACGATGCTGCCAAACTGCATGCACTTTTCGAGCGCAGCGAAGCCGAAGCGCTCGATCGCAATCCCATTACCGCCTTCTTTCGCGGGGACTTTTCCGATGCGGACAAGCTGGGAGATTTCTCTCCCGCCAGCTACGCCGAAGAGCGCGCCGCTGCGGAGGCGAATCTGGCCGAACTGGCGACCGTGGACCGCGATGCACTGAGCGAAACCGATCGCATCGCCTATGATGTCTTCGAATACACCCAACAGCGGACGCTGGCGATGACCTCGCCCGAGATACTGCCCACCGTGCTTGCGCTGCCGATCGATCATTTCCGCGGGATGCATGTGTTCTACCCGCGTTTTTCCGCGCCCGGCGCGCTGATGCCGTACGACACGGTCGAGGACTACGAAAACAATTTCAGCCGTCACCGTGAAATGGCGAAGATCGTCGATCAGGCGATCGCGCGCTTCAAGACTGGCGCCGCATCGGGCATCACTTTGCCGCGCATGTCGGTAGAATTGATGATCGAACAACTCGATCTTCAGCTCGATGCGCCGATCGAAGAAAGTCCCTACTGGTCTCCGGTTGCAAATTTCCCCGACAGCATTTCGCAGGCCGAACAGGAACGGCTGACGAAGGAGCATCGCGAGGTACTTACCGGCACGTTGATGCCTGCGTTCAAGAAGCTGCGGGATTATCTGGCCAACGAATATCTGCCGCAAGCGCGCACAAGCATTGCTGCAACCGACAACCCCGGCGGCGAAGCTTACTATGCCTATCGCATCGAGGATAACACGACCCTCCCGCTGACCGCGCAGCAGGTCCACGACACCGGTCTCGCCGAAGTCGCGCGCATCAACACTGCGATCGAGGAAGCGAAAGCGGAGGCCGCAGGGCGGACGGGTGAAACCTATACCAGCAAGGCGGACTTGCAGGCTGCGTGGTATGACGTCGCCGAACGGCTCGATCCGCTGATGGATCAACTGTTCCTGCGCATTCCAAAGACCGAACTGCGTATCGAACCTTACGAACCCTACCGTGAAAAGTTCAACCTTGCCGCCAGCTATATGGCTGGCAAAGCCGACGGATCGCGGCCAGGCACCTTCTATTTCAGCGGCTACAATGTTGCAGAGCGCAAGCTGGGCACGTCGATCGCGCTGTACATGCACGAGGGCAATCCCGGCCATCACTTCCAGTCTATGTTCGCTATCGAGAATGAGGAATTGCCCGAATTCATGCGCTATGGCGGGTTCACCGCTTTCAGCGAAGGCTGGGGCCTGTATGCCGAAAGCCTGGGTTACGAACTTGGCCTGTATGACGACCCGGTCGATCGTCTTGCAGCACTTCAGGGCGGTGAATTGCTGCGCGCCGTCCGGCTGGTTGTCGATACTGGTATGCACTCCCTTGGCTGGAGCCGCGATCAGGCGATCGAATATATGGTTGCCAACGGGCAACCCCGTGATTTCGCCGAGAGCGAAACCGCGCGCTACATCGTGATGCCCGCGCAAGCACTCGCCTACAAAACGGGTGAACTGAAGATCAAGGAACTGCGCGCCAAGGCGCAGGCCGCATTGGGCCAAAATTTCGACGTGCGCAGGTTCCATGAGCAGGTGCTCAATACAGGCGACATGCCGCTGCCGGTGCTGGAAGCCAAAATAGACGCGTGGATTGCCGGGGGTGGGCAGTGAGCGCAGCGAACGGGACCCGAACGGCCATGAACCGCATCGCTCTGACAGCCGCTTCCGCCTTAGCCATCGCTGTTACTGCGGTGGCGGCTCCGGCTGCGCTTGCCCAGCCTGGCACGGCTCCAACTGCTCAGCACGGCGAAGGGCAGAAGCTGCGCGATCTTCTCGCCCGAAGCGAAGCTGCTGCACTCGACCGCTCGCCCATATCCGCATTTTACAGGGGCGATTTTTCGGATGCCGACAAACTCGGCGATTTTTCTCCGGCAAGCTTTGCGGCTGACCGCGTAGCAACCGAAGCAGAGTTGGCCGAACTGGCAACGATTGATCGATCCGCGCTGGGCGCACAGGACCAGATCGCCTACGACACGTTCCGTTATGCCGGTGAGCGTACGCTCGCCGGGTTGCAGCCGGAAATCCTGAAAATCCGCTTGGCGCTGCCGCTGGATCACTTCACCGGCATTCAGGGCGATTATCCGGGGTTTTCCGCCCCCGATGGTGTGATGCCGTTCAAGACGCCGGGCGATTACGCCGCCAATATCGCTCGCCACGAGGCTTACGGGCAAATGGTGGAAGACGTCATCGCGCGGTTCGATAACGGGCTGGAACAGGGCATCACCCTGCCGCGACTGACGGTCGAGATGATGATCGAACAGCTCGACACACAGCTTTCGACGCCCGCCGAAGAGAATGCCTATTATGCGCCGCTGCGGGCACTGCCTGACAGTTTCACCGATGGTCAGAAAGAGCAGGCTCGTGCAGATTTGACAGCGTCGATCGATCAAACGCTCTATCCGGCAATCCGTCGGCTGCGGGCTTATCTGGCAGATACCTATCTTCCCAAGGCACGCGATACGGTTGGTCTTTCTGCCATGCCGGGCGGCGACGCCTTTTATGATTATCGCATCGCCGAAATGACCACTCTGCCGCTTACCGCGCAAGAGGTTCACGATCTCGGCCTGTCTGAAGTCGCGCGGATCAGCAAAGCTCGCGAGCAGACGATTGCGGAGCGAGGTGAACGTCGCCCGCAAATCTACAAAACGAAGGATACCCTGCAGGCAGCCTGGTACGAAACCGCCAAGGAAGTCGACAGCAAGATCGGACCGATGTTCCTCAGCGGACCCGAAACACCGCTGCGGATCGAGCCGTACGAACCCTATCGCGAACAGTTCTTCCTCGCGGCGTCCTATCAGGCTGGCGACCCCGAGCGCGATCGGCCGGGCACCTTCTACTTCAGCGGCTGGAACGCTGCCGAACGCGAACTGAGCCCCTCGGTCCGGCTCTACATGCACGAAGGCAACCCCGGCCATCACTACCAGATCATGTTCGCCATCGAAGACGAGAACCTGCCTGATACGCTAAAGCACGGCTGGTACACCGCGTTCGGCGAAGGATGGGCACTTTACGCCGAAAGCCTCGGGTATGAACTGGGTCTCTACGATGATCCGGTGGAGCGGCTGCAGGCTTTGGAGGATGGCGAGTTGAAACGCGCCGTCCGGCTGGTTGTCGATACCGGGATTCATGCCCTCGGATGGACCCGCCAGCAGGCGGCTGATTACATGGTCGAGAACGGCAGTGCGCGCGATTACGCGGAAAACGAGGTCGCTCGCTACATCGCCATGCCGGGGCAGGCGCTTGGCTACAAGATCGGCGAATTGAAAATCAAGGAACTGCGTGCTCGCGCCGAAGCGGCGCTAGGCGATGGTTTCGACATTCGCCGGTTCCACGATCAGGTGCTCAACAGCGGCAACGTCCCGCTCGCGGTACTGGAAGCCAAGATTGATGCATGGATCGCAGCCGGCGGCCAATAGCCTGATCGTGCAGTGGTAAAAAAGGGGGGCCGCGCGATCCAGTGTCGCGCGGCCCCCTTCTTGGTCTCTCAGGCGTCAGTCCGCGCTGGCGGTGCCGGTCGTGCCTGCAGGCAGATCGGGACGGGTGGCGGGTAGTTTCGCCTTGCGGTCGCCCGTCTTCAGATAGGTGTCGAACCAGCGCATCATACGCAGGTTATAATCGTACCGGGCGGCGGCCCTGCTATTGCCGTGACCTTCGCCCGGAAACAGGACGAGCCGCACTGGCACGTCGGGCTTGCGCACCTTCATGCTGCGATAAAGCTCGTAGCTCTGGCTGGGGGCAACGCGGGTATCTTCGGCGCCGTGCATGATCAGCAGCGGCGTGTTCGCCTTGTCGACATGGTAGATCGGCGAAACCTCCAGCATGGCCTGCCAGTCGTCCCACGGCCATTTGCCCGAATGCACATTGTACATCTCGTATGGGATGTCGGTCGTTCCAAACTTGCTGACCTGGTTGGAAATACCCACGAACATGACGCCGGCGGCGAACTCGTCGCTCAGTGCAGTTGCGGCCCAGCCGGTGGCGTAGCCGCCATAGGATCCGCCGGTGATGCCGGTACGGTCCGGATCGGCTATTCCCGCGTCGACGAGGGCACGCTTGGCATCGACCAGATCGGTGAATTCCGGATCGGTGTAATTGCCGGTGTGCTGCTTGGAAAAAGCCGTGCCGTAGCCGGTGGAGCCGCGATAATTGGGGAGGAACACGGCATAACCCTGTCCAGCGGCAACCTGTCCCGGCTTCGAATAGGCGGTCTGCCAGCCATTGCTGTCATGTGCTTCCGGGCCGCCATGGACGTTAAGGATCAGGGGCGCCCCACCACGCTTGGCCCCGCCGACGGGTTCGATCAGAACGCCTTCGACTTCCTGCCCGTCGCGCGCAGTATAGGTGAAGGCGCGCTGCTTGCCGAAGTCGATGTCCTTCAGCCAATCGTTATGGGTGGTCCAGCGCTGGAAGCCGTCGTCCTTCCAGACGAAGAGCTCGGTCGGATGCTTCGGGCTGCTCGCTTCCACAGCGATGGTGTTTCCGCCAGCCTGAATGCTCGACAGGATAAGCTCGCCCCCATCGTGTTCCGCAGCGACGGAACCGTCGGCATTATAGATCCGCAGAGCGCTCTGTGCGCCCTTGTGGATCACTGCCGCCAGCCGTCCGTCGGCCAGCCATTCGGCGTCGACCGCGGCTTCGGGCGCACCGGCGTTGAGCGCGCGATACTGCCCGGTCGCCATGTCGACCAGGTGCAGTGTCGTCTCAGCAGGATCGTTTATGTCGACCCCGGCAATCATCGAAAGCTGCGTCCCGTCCGGCGAAATCTCGATATCGCCCAGCTTGCCGGGCGTTTCGACCACGCGCAGCACCTTGCCGCTTGTCAGGTCGAGGATATGCGCGCGCTTCGAAGTATAGGCATCGTCGATCTGCGGAGTAGGCGCGCTGTCGACCACGGCATGGCGGCCATCGGGCGCAACGCGGAAGGCGCTGACATAGCCGGGGATCGTCACCGCCTTCGGATCGGTATCGAGCGTTTCGCCCACGCGGGCCGAGAACAGGCGCGTCAGCTTCGCTTCCTCTTCATAGACGATTGCATTGAAGCCGGCCTTGGACTGCTTGTCGCGCGCCTTGTCTTCCTCTGCTGCGGCGAGCATCCAGATTGTCGTGCCATCGGGTGACCAGGCATAGGAACGCACGCCGGCGCCGTCCACCGCAGCAAGTTTACGCTGCCCGCCGCCGTCGACCGGGATGCCCCATACGGCAGACTTTTCGTCCTCGTCCGCCCAGACGAAGCTGATCATCCGGCCATCGGGCGAGAAGGAAATGCCCGACACGTCGATGTCATCGGGCAGGAATGCGCGCGCATTGTTGGGGCCATAAGCGAGATTGAGGCGCTCTTCGGTGGAACCGTTCTCTTCACCGTCGGTCACATCGGGCAGGCTCGCGGTGGTATAGGCGATGCGGCTGCCATCGGACGACACGGCAATCGTGCCCACGCTTTCCAACCGGGCGACATCTTCCGGCGTCATCGGCCGGGCCTGTGCCTGCGCGGCGAGCGAGGCGGTGGCGAGCAGAATGCCCGCAGTTAACGGCGCGCGAAAAGTCATGTGTGTGCAATCCTCCTGAAACGTGTGGGACCGCTATACCGATCAGGGGCTAGGGGGCAAATTCCGGCACCGCGGGCTTTGCCTTGACGATTGTCGATCTGCGCGATGCCATCAGCGCGATCGCCACCGCCGCCAGCGTCACGATCCAGAATATGGCCACGAAGGGCGCTTCATTGCCCATCGTCATGCGCGCTGCCAGCGTCGCCGCGATACCCAGCGGCATGCCGATCGTGATGCCCCACCAGCTTGCCCTGATGGACGGGCGCGGGCTGCCCTTCCGGTCCTGCTTGTTCAACCAGATGAAGGTGCCCGTCGACACCACGATGGTGAGCGCGATCCCGAACACGATATAGGCCAGCTTTACCGCCAGGCCGCCGAAATTCCCGAAATGCAGGTTATAGATCGACGCCGCGATCTGCTGGCCGAGCGTCCCGTCCGCCAATCCGGCGGTGCCATTGAATGTCCCATCTGCGCCGAACGCGTAATATTCGCCGAAAATCAGGCGCTGGCCATGCACGCCGACAATCTGCACATGCTGCCCGCGCGTGCCGGGATCGTGCAGGATGGCATAGGAAACGCGGACCTCGGGATGGTTGCGGGCCATATAGTCCAGGGCGGGCGTCACCTTGGGCAGGGGCGCTGCTGCCTCGTCCCCGTCCGGTTCCGTTCCGAAAACAGGCGCAATCGCAGCCTCGCTATCCCCGTCATAGTCCGCTGCTGCCAGGCTGTAGCCCGAGATGTAGAACAGCCCGATCATCGCTCCCGTCAGAGCAATCGCGAGTGCAAAAGGCAGGGTCCACACCGCCAGCCTGTTATGCCAGTCGAGCGTGGACACTTCATCGTTACGCCGTGCGCGCAGACGAAACGCATCGCGGAAAATGCGCGGGTGCGCTACGATCCCGCTGACAGCCAGCGCTACGATCATTGCGCCGAACAGACCCACCAGGCTCATGCCCCAGATGGCCGGCAGGTTGAGCCGGTAATGCAAGGCCAGCAGGAACTCCGCCCAGGCGTTTTCTTCCGGCACGGCAATCGCGCCCTGCGCATCGATATGAAAGGCCTGCGTGTCCGTGGTGATCGTTGTACGGGGCAGCGCTTCCGTCGGCATGTGCACGTAAAGATGGGTAGTCGGTGTCGCGCCTTCCTCGGCTGCCACGACATTGGCGATACCCGCATCGACCGCTTGCGGTGCGATCCGGTCCATTTCGGGCGCACCCGGCTGTTCGAACCGCTGGATTTCCTCGAACAGCACGATGGCCGTGCCGGTCACGCAGATCAGGTAGAGCAGCGCGCAGCAGACGAGGCCGATGGCGGAATGGGCGGAAACCCCTTTGCGAACGGTTTGCTTGGCGAAGAGTGGCTTCACGAGCGGCCTCCCAGCAGGATGAGCGGAACGAGCGACAGGGTGAGCGGGATGGCCAGCATGGCGATTTGCGATGTGCGCTTCGTGCACATCAGCATCGCGAAGGTCAGCAACGGCCAGACGAGCGGAACAAGGCCGAGTACCATGACATTGCCATCGGCTTCTGCCACCGGCCAGCGCATGGCCAGATCGCGTGCGGCAAGGGCGATGGCGATTGTCACGACCAATGCCGCCGGTCCCGTCAGCGCGAAAGTCATCAGGCCGCGGCGCCAATCCCCGGCTTCGGCGCCGCTCGCCCCGTTTGCCGCGGCCCTTGCGCGCCGCGAAGCCTTGGGCATTTCAAAGGCGCCAGGGGCCAGTGCGATGCAGGCTGCGGCCGTCCCAACCAGCATTATCACGGTCAGACCCCACGCTCCTGCGCCGCTGCATCCGCCAGCGGCACCGACGGCGAGCAACAACCACCCGGCGGTGTTGTGCCGGACAGATCGACCTGTGCGGTGCCAGGAGTATCGCAATATCGCGATGCCGAGGATGGCAGACCCGGCGCTTGCGAGAATGAGCACGTCCCCCGCCATCAGAAGCGATAGCTCACGGTGCCCATCACATTGCGTTCGCTGCCGACGAAGCAGTCGCCCCGTGCGAGACAGGCCGAATAATAGCTCTTGTCGAACAGATTGGTCGCGTTGATGGCCACGCTCCAGTTCGCGAATGCGACTTCGGCCAACGCATCGACCAGGGTGAAAGACGGCGTGACGATGCCGTCCGGAAAAGCCGGTCCGAAGGATCGGTTCTTGCCGACATGGCGCACGCCAGCGCCCAGCAGCAGCGAGACGTCATCGCCCAGCGCAAAACCCTTCGTCGTCCAGAGCGATGCGTTGACCTTGGGCACATTATCGATCTGGCGATCGGTGCCGGCTATTTCGGCCTCGTTATAGCTCGCATTGGCGATGACGGTCAGCTCGCCGGGCAATGATGCGCTACTTTCGAACTCTATGCCTCTGGAATTAAGTTCGCCGATCTGGATCTGGTCGAAGGGGTCGGGGGTGCTGTCATCCGAAACGGGACGATTGCTTTCCCGGATGTCGTACCCGGTCACCGTGATCAGCACGGCGTCGGTCGGGTGGAATTTGATGCCCGCTTCGAACTGGCGCCCTGTCTTGGGAATGAAGGCTCTTCCGTCGCTGGCTGTACCTGCGATGGGCTCGAAGCTTTCGGTATAACTGAGGAAGGGCGAAACGCCCTCGACCACTTCGCCGATTATACCTGCCCGGAACGTCGTTGCAGAATCGCGCCGTGCAGGGCCGCCCATGCTTCTGGCGCTGGTCCAGTCACGCCGCGCACCGAGCACGATCGACACCCGGTCGGCAAAGCGGATCTGGTCCTGAAGGTAAATGCCCGCCTGATCCTGATCGACATCTTCGGCGACATAGGCAGGGCTGGGCAGGCCGCCACCAAAGTCGGACAGGGCGCCGTAATCGATATCGTAGATATCGAACACTTCGGTGGCGAAGCCGCCGGTCTTGTAAACCGAATTGGTGCTGTAATCGACGCCCGCCAATACCGTGTGCTCGATGCCCGCTCCCGTAGCGAAATCGAACTGCACGTTATTGTCGGTGGAGAAGATTTCCATCCGGGCGAGGGTTCCGTCCGCATACAGTCGCATCGTGCGCTGTTCGGGATCGGGCACGAAGCCGCCTTCGTCGTTGAGTACCGGTTGGCCGGTTGCCGGATCGAGCAGGACGAAGGGGTTTGCCTGGTTGGTATAGCTATCGGGATAATGCGTGAAATAAGTCAGGTCGCTGTCGATATACCTGGCTTTCAGATTGACCCGGACACCATCGCCGAAGCGATGCTCGAGCAGCGCGGTGCCCTGCAGCAGTCGGCCGTCGTACCGGTCCCATCCTGGTTTGCCGACAAACAGGTCGTTGGGAAGCTGCCCGTTGGGATTGGGCAGGATCGTGCCGACCAGCGGCAGGAACTGCGACGTCGAACCGCTGTCGTCTTCCTGGTAAAGGCCGATAAGGGTGAGTTCGGCGTCGGATGTCGGCTGGAAGGTGATGGACGGCGCGAACAGGATCCGGTCATCCGGCACGTAATCGGTCTGCGTATCGGCATCGCGGACCCGCGCGACGAACCGGGCTGCAACCGTATCGCTCACGGGGCCGGTTACATCGACCAGCGCTTCCTTGCGGTCGAACGAACCGTACCGCAGCGAAACCTCTCCCCCGGCTTCGAATTCCGGACGCTTGGACACGAGATTGATGATCCCGCCCAGCGCGCCCTGACCGAACAGGACCGACGCCGGGCCGCGCACCAGTTCGACCTGGTCGAAATTATACGGGTCGGAACGGATGCTGGCGTAATAGCTGAAAATGTCCCGCATACCGTCGCGGAACTGCAGCGCGTTGATCCCGCGCACCAAAGCGCCATCGACA
Organism: Qipengyuania sp. L-5Y; assembly: GCF_056859455.1. NCBI lineage: Bacteria > Pseudomonadati > Pseudomonadota > Alphaproteobacteria > Sphingomonadales > Erythrobacteraceae > Qipengyuania > Qipengyuania sp. L-5Y. The sequence continues at coordinate 84,146 of NZ_JBSXOM010000029.1, forward strand.
CGGCTGTCGGGGCCATACGGGTTGGCCGTCACGCCGGAAACATAGTTCAGCGTGTCGCCGATACTTACTGCGCCCTGCGCCAGATACAACTCGTCATCGATGACCGTTATCGGCTGCGGCGTTTCGATGATCGGCGTGTCCGTCTTCGTGGCGGTCGTACCTTGATCGCGCGCACCGGTCACGATGATGGTGCGCTGTTCGCTCTCGTCGGCAACGTTGGCCAGCGCCGGGACCGGGACAAGCGCCGTTGCGCACAGCACGGCGGACTTCAACATTCGCATTGTAAACCCTCACGTTCGAATATGAGGGCCCGCTACTGCGAATTAATTGCAAGAGTCAAGGCTAATGAGAATCATTCGCATATAAGTGACCGCTTGTCAGAGCATGGGCGTATTCGCTTCAATGCGCATATCGACGAGGGCAACCTGCGATCATTCGATGACCATCCTGTATCGCAGGGTGAAACTGGGATGCGCAGTTCCATTCGATGCCTTTAGCGTGCCCGAAGGGGAGAAACGGATACCCGTCACGGCAGGATCGAAGGGTGCTAGCGGGGAATAACCGGTGACGGTTCCGCCGGGCTGGTTGGAATAGGCGACGTTGCTTGCGCCGTTGAACGCAAGTCCGCTTACCGTCGCGCCATCGATAAAGACCGGTGGGAAATCCGTCCGCCATGCCAATGCGGCAGAGGGTATATCGACGAGCCGCAGGGTGGACGCGTCCGTTGGCGCATCGCCCGAATTGGTAACCGTCACCGTATATTCGATCACTGCCCCGGGGATCGCCTTTGGATTGGCGCTGCCGGTGGGGTCGGACACGATGCGCGACGTCTTGTCGACCGAAAGGATCGGCCGTGCCGCGGACCGGGTGTTCGTGATCGTGCAAGTGATAACATCCCCAAGTTGCGGGGTCAGCGCTCCCGTCGCGCCTCCCGCGGGCAGCGCCGTCGTCGATGTCGCATTGCGATTGGCGCATGCCAGCGTCGGAGAATAGCGGGCCAGTACGGTCGAACCGTTCGCAGTTTCCGAAAGCTGATAGGAATTACCGGCAATCGCGCCCAGCAGGCCTGTGGCGGCGGGCGTGGCCGTTGTTCCAGTTCCGGTCGTGGTAAAGCTTGCCAGCTCGGTATTCGCCGTCTGATTGCGGATTGCCAAGGTGAACTGATCGGTGCCGAAAATCCGGCCGGGCGCGGCGATCGCCGTGCGCAACTGCAGGCGTGGCAGCGGCGTGTTGGTGAAAACGCAGTCGACGAAATCGCCGAACTGCAACGTGCCGAAATTGTAACTGTTCGTCACCACGTCGCGGGGCAGGCTCGTGGTCGAACCGCTGTTGATGTTGGTGCAGGTCAAGCTGGCACGATAATCGGCCAGCGCACTGGTGCTGCCCGCCACCATGGCTTCGCGAAGCACGAGCGGCACGCCGGATGTCGAAGAGAAGACCGCGGCCGGAAACGGCCCGAGATCGGTTCCGCTCGTCTGTCCCGACGCATAGGTGGTCGCGCCGTTCTGGGATTCGATCACGAAGCGGAACTGGTCGTTGTCTGCGATCCGGGTCCCGGCGATCGTCTTGCTCAAGGTGATCGAGGCGAACCGTATCGCCAGCATCACGCCCTGCAGACCGGACCCTTGCATCGTGATGGTCACCGATGTGGGGTTCAGCGAACTGACGATATACGCGCCGACATTTCCTGTCTGGCCCCCACCGGCGGTGCGGAAAGTGGTTGTGTTGATCCCGGTGCTGACCGGATATTGCGTACCGCTGCGCGGTGCCACGCGGTCGAGCAACTGCCAGGCGCCGCCATTCGTCGTATATTGCTGGTATTCCGAATTGTCGGTCGATTCCGCATCGGCCACTACGAACGCATACTGGTTGGCCTGCGTCACCCCGCCGGGGGGAATGATGGCGATATTGGTCAGCGTCAGCGTCGTTACGGTACCATTCGTCGCTTGATAGAGGATCGGGCGTCCCGGAATGTTCAGGAAGCTGCTGTTGCCGACCGCCGCCCCGGTCCAGCTCGGCGCGGCCGCGCTGACCAGAGCGGTGCCGGTGGCGGTCGGCGTCACCGCGACCTGGAGCCGGAACGTCAGGCGCGATCCATCTGGCAGAACATAGCTCATCGGCTGCCCGGTGGAACGCGCCTGCGTATCGCTGTAATTGCTCATGTTGAGCCAGCAGTAGGTCTGCCACGACGACGGTGCCGCCCCGCGCGCGCCTGCTCGCGAACAATCCTGCGCACTGGCGTCCTGCGGGGCCAGCAGCATGACTGCGGCGATCAGGACGCACAGCGCGGCGATCCATTCCCTGGCGCGCCGGGCAAGGGGGCGGGCTACACCCGCAAAAGCGACACGCTGGCAAATCACGACGCTGCGCCCATAACCCGGGCGCGCTTAAACTACGGTAAATAACGTAGAAGCCTTTGCGCGGCACCCGCGCGTGACCGGTCCTATTGCGTGGCGGCGCGCAGACCCCTACACTCGCGCACATCCCCGGGGAGCCAGTGTTGGCTGAGAGGCAGGTGTCACGCCCTGCGACCCGTTGAACCTGAACCGATTAGCATCGGCGGAGGGAGTGGAGCGGCAACGGAATTCCGCTCTTTCTCCGCCTTGAGGAGAGCAAGCGCATGGCCGACATCAACAGCAAATTCGACATCGGCGTCACCACCGGCCCGATCCGTGGCAGCCGCAAGGTCCATGTCGGCGCGCAAAGCGGCAGCGGCGTGCGCGTCGCCATGCGGGAAATCGACCTCGAAGGCGGCGAACCCAGCATCCGCGTCTACGACACCTCCGGCCCCTATACCGATCCTGCCGCCACCATCGATATTCGCGCCGGGCTCGAACAGAAGCGCCGCGAATGGATCATGGCCCGCGGCGATGTCGAGGAATACGCCGCGCGCGAAGTGAAGCCGGAAGACAACGGCCAGCTTGGCCCCGACCGCTCCGGCGGCGTCCCGGCCTTCCCCAATGTCGCGAAGAAGGTCCTGCGCGCGAAACCCGGCATGAACGTCAGCCAGATGCACTACGCCCGCCGCGGCATCATCACACCGGAGATGGAGTATGTGGCCGAGCGCGAGAACCTCGGCCGCGCCATGCTGCGCGATGAAGCCGCCCGTCTCGAAGCGCGCAATGACGGCCAGCCCTGGGGCGCCAGCCTGCCCGATTACGTCACCCCGGAATTCGTGCGCGACGAGGTCGCCCGCGGCCGCGCGATCATCCCCTCCAACATCAACCACCCCGAAACAGAGCCCATGGCCATCGGGCGCAACTTTCTCGTCAAGATCAACGCCAATATCGGCAACTCCGCCGTCGCGTCCGATGTCGCCAACGAGGTCGACAAGATGGTCTGGTCGATCCGCTGGGGTGCGGACACCGTCATGGATCTGTCGACTGGCCGCAACATCCACGACACGCGCGAATGGATCATCCGCAACTCGCCCGTCCCCATCGGCACCGTCCCGATCTATCAGGCGCTGGAAAAGGTCGGCGGCATTGCGGAGGACCTGACCTGGGAGATCTTCCGCGACACGCTGATCGAACAGGCCGAACAGGGCGTCGACTATTTCACCATCCACGCCGGCGTGCGCCTGCCCTATGTGCCCATGACCGCCAAGCGCGTCACCGGCATCGTCAGCCGCGGCGGCTCGATCATGGCGAAATGGTGCCTCGCGCATCACAAGGAGAGCTTCCTCTACGAGCGCTTCGACGAGATCACCGAGATCATGAAGGCCTACGACATCGCCTATTCGCTGGGCGACGGCCTGCGCCCCGGCAGTATCGCGGACGCCAATGACGAAGCCCAGTTCGCCGAGCTCTACACGCTGGGCGAACTGACCAAGCGCGCCTGGGAGCAGGACGTGCAGGTGATGATCGAAGGCCCCGGCCACGTGCCGATGCACAAGATCAAGGAGAACATGGACAAGCAGCTCGAAGCCTGCGGCGAAGCCCCCTTCTACACATTGGGCCCGCTCGTCACCGATATCGCGCCGGGGTACGACCACATCACCAGCGGCATCGGCGCGGCGCAGATCGGCTGGTACGGCACCGCGATGCTCTGCTACGTCACGCCCAAGGAACACCTTGGCCTGCCCGACCGCGACGATGTGAAGGTCGGCGTGGTGACCTACAAGCTCGCCGCCCACGCCGCCGACCTCGCCAAGGGCCACCCCGCCGCCAAGGTCCGCGACGATGCGCTTTCGAAAGCCCGCTTCGAATTCCGCTGGCGCGACCAGTTCAACCTCAGCCTCGACCCCGACACGGCCGAACAATATCACGACCAGACCCTCCCCGCAGAAGGCGCCAAGACCGCGCATTTCTGCTCCATGTGCGGCCCGAAATTCTGCTCGATGAAGATCACGCAGGAAGTGCGCGACTTCGCCGCCAAGCAGAACTCGGACAGCTATCTGGCGAGCGAGAACATCAAGCGCGAGACCTCAGCCGAAGAAGCCGAGGAAGCGCGCGAGGGGATGGAGGAGATGAGCAAGGTGTATCGCGAGAAGGGCGAGAAGTTGTATTTGCCGGAGGAAGAGTCTAGCTAGAATTTCCCATTAAAGGCATTGATATGACGATTACTATCGGCTTTCGGTCCTCGCCGAAAGAAGTCAGCTTCGCGGTTTACGATTCAGAAGATCGGCGGGTTTTGAATGTCGAAACCCTACTTGTACCGATGGCCTTTGATGAGCCGCAGGCGCTGAAATTCGTACGTTCGAATGTATTAGACATTCTTCGCGAATACTCTGTGGAGTATGCTGGGATTCGCCTGACCGAACCTGCCGCCCAATCGATAGATTTTCGGAGAATACACATCGAAGGCGTGATTCAAGAGGCGTTCGCTAGCAGTTCACTCCTCGGTTTCTACGCTGGCCCCATAGCTGTGATTTCGCGCCTACTCGGAATAGATCGCACTCAGTTTAAGCCTGCTGTCGGCGGTGAGAATGTTTTGGAAATCGAGAACTGGGGCGAGATGAAGGCCAATCAACGGGAAGCCATATTAGCTGCAGTGGGGGCCAGTCGTGTTTAAACCTTACACCCGCGCGCAGGTGGATTTCGAACTCCGTGATTCTATTGGTGACGAAGGCAAAAATTCAGAAGCGTATGTAGCCTACGATCCGCAAATTGACGCGACCATAGTGATCAAGGTAATCGAGAAAGCAAAGATAGAGGAGGATTTATACTTCGCTGAATCTCAGACGATGTATCGTTCCTCGCATCCCAATGTCGTTCCTATCCTCTATGCGTGTCAGGACGATGATAAGATTTACATAGCAATGCCGTACCTAGAAAATGGATCGGTAAAGGCTTTAATCTCTGAACGGTATCTCACCGTCAGAGAGGTGGTTTCGCTATCATGCCAAGTGCTCAGCGGATTGCACAACGTGCACTCCAAGCGCCTCGTTCATTTCGACGTAAAACCAGATAACATTCTGCTGACCGATAGAGGTGAGGCCGTTCTATCCGATTTCGGGCTCGCAAAAGCTATGGCTGCCAATGGGGCAGCGGAGCAGGATCGTTTCTATTTCAAGAATAGGCCCCCCGAAGCCCTTCGGGGCGGTTACGAGTTCGGTCCAACTTTTGACATATATCAGTTCGGGCTGTCGCTTTATCGCATGTTGAACGGGGATGATGCATTTTACGGCCAGTTTGGCGCCTTTTTTAACGATGCGGGCCAATTTGACAGAGATGCATTCAAGTTTGCCGTTAGGAATGGTCGTTTCCCGGATAGAGGGTACTTTCTGGAGCATATACCTGAGCGATTGCGCCGAGTTTGTAAGAAGTGCCTCTCTCCAAATCCCGACGACCGATATCAGTCTGCCGTTCAAGTCAGCAATGACCTCGCGAAGGTTGACCTTTCCTACATGGATTGGGCGTACACGGAGAACGAGGGTTGTAGAACTTGGAATAAGAACGTAGAGGGAACAGAGTACGAATTTGTGGTTCAACCGACTGGAGTCACGGAAATGACAAAATCGGTTAACGATGGCGCCGCACGTCGCATTCGAAAGTACTGCAGCGGCGGTATGACTAACAGAGAAATTCGGACTGCACTCGGCGAAGCCTCGTGAAAAAGGCCATTCGGAACCGGCCTAAGTCCTATTTGACGCGTTCGAAACTCGTTTCTGTCGGCGCAAAGGGATTGAATGCTAACCGAAAAAAGGTTGCGAAGCGGAGATCGAAGTTGGCCACCGAACCTATGGATCCTTGGGGTTATATAAGCTTGGTAGATTAGCCTTCTAAGGAGTTCCCAGAGAGTTCCGGGAGCAGTCTACTTATTCCGCCGGAACCAGCTTCTCCACCAGCGCACTGAGTTCGCTCGGCGTGGTATGGCCGGCGACGATCTCGTGGTAGCCAATGCCCGCCTTGCGTGGTTCTCGTCCTATCGCTGCGCTGCTTGAGGACGGACTTCCTTCTTCACCGCATCGCGTGCGGCGGCGCGTGCCAGCCCCACGCAACCTTCCACCCCGCCCGCCGTTGTTGCAATGCAGCATCCTCGCTGCCGGAGTATCTTCCATGACCAAGGCCATCAAAAAATCTTCGGCAAAAACCTGGCCCGAACTCGCGATCGAGGGGTGGGTGCTGGGGGCGGAGATGTCGGCGGTGATCTGGCTGCGCACGCTACGGATGATGACAGGGGGCAGGCTGGCGACACGCGAGGCGGAGCGGGCGGTGAGCGAGAAAATTACCGCTGCGATGACTCTCGTTCCCACCATCATGGCAGGCGGCGTGAACCAGTCCGCGGAGGAGGCGACGGGCCGCGCCATCGCGCATTACTGCAGGCCGGTTCGCGCCAATCGCAGGCGCTTGAGCCGGTAAGACCCCGTACAGCCGACGATGCGCCACGTTGGTCCTCGCAAGCCCTCGCCCGGTGGTAAGATAAGCCACCCCGAATCGATCTCGGAACTCTCGCGAATCCCCACCCGTTGGTCTTGCAAAGGAGGCCAACAATGGCACGCAATACAGGTGACGAACACCGCATCGGCTCGGTCGACGATCGCAGTCAGGTTAAGAACACCGCGACGGGCAAATGGACCAAGCGCAATCGTGAGGACGGCTCGGCAGATGCGGGGCAGTTCATGGATGTCAAATCGGATGGCGAGCCGTTCAAGGGCGTCGCCAAGGAACGCGACGGGCGGCGCAGCGACGAGGAGTGATCGCTGCACGCCCCACTGGCCAGCGCGCGTCGATGCGCCCATAGGCACCGGCATGGCCGATCTCTATCTCAAGAATCTCGAATCCGAACGCCGCCAGCTCTGGGCGACTTGCCGCCTCAAGGGGTTGGCCAAGGACACGCCCGAGCGGCAGCGGATCGCCGCGATCGACGAAGCGATTGCCGCGCATAAGGCCAAGAAATCGGGCTGACCCTGCTCAGCCCTTGCGGCCCATCGCGGTCAGCACCTTGTCGAGCGCCTGCAGGAAACGCGAACGGTCGGCCTTGCTGAAGGGCGGTGGGCCGCCCCCGATCCCGTCCATTCCGGCGCGCAGATCCGCCATGATCGCGCGCGTGGCCACCGCACCGCCGATGCTGGCGGCATCGAACGGCTTGCCGTTGTGCGCCAGCACCTGCGCGCCTTCTTTCAGGCAGCGCTCGGCCAGCAGTATATCCGCCGTGATCACCACGGTACGTGGGCTCGCATTGTCGGCAATCCAGTCGTCCGCGGCGTCGAAACCGTCGCTCACCACCACGCGCTTTACGCGCTCGCTCACCGGCACGCGGAAGATGTCGTTGCTGACCACGCGCACATGCGCGCCATGGCGCTCGGCCACGCGGTAGATCTCGTCCTTCACCGGGCAGGCGTCGGCATCGACCAGGATGGTTGCCGGCATATCGCCGCTATCGTCGGGGCCGGGTCGATCGGGGGATTGGGGCGCGGGCATCGGTGCCGCCTTAGCACCGCATGCCGCCCGCGCATACTTCGGCCGCTTCAAGGCGTGCCGCAGCCTCAGCTGTTCTTCATATTCTCCAGGCCCTTGATCGCACCCGGCTTTTGCGATGGTTGGGACGCGTTGGTCTTGATCTTTTCCTTTTTCGGCTTGCGCGCTTCTCGGCTCTTCTTTGCTTGGCCTTTGGCCATGATCGTTTCCAGTCGGGGCGGCATGCCCCGCACGCACCCTACGCTCTTTCCCGCAATCGCCTGCATCAATTCGGCAGACGCCGGGAAACCCGCCCCGCCGCGGTCCGGCCCGGCGAATGCAAGGACGGCCTAGCGCCGCCCCATCCGGGCCATCAGCGATACGAAGAATGCCGTCGACCAGCCGAGCAGCAGGATGCCGTTGATCCCCTCGATCGCGGCGACCAGTTGCCACGCCCGCTCCAGCCCCTCGTCGTCATAACCGATCGTGGCATAGGTGATGGTGCTGAAATACACCGATATGTGCAGGTCCGGCAGCGCGCCCGTCAGCCAGTAGAGCAGGGCGTAAAGCCAGATCTCGACCCCGTGGATAGCAAACAGGCCCATCACCAGCGCAAAGGTGAATATCATGCCCGGCAGGCTCACGGGCGAAAGGTGTTCCTGCCGTTCCTCGCGCTGTTCGATCCGCAGCAGCCGGTTCAGCAGCACCAGGCCGCCCCCATGGATCGCCACCGTTGCCAGCACCATGCCCGTCGCAATCGCAAGTTGCTCGATCATCCCGGCCCCTCCTGCCCCGGCAATAGCATATCCGGGCTGCGCGCACAGTCGCTCCGTCATGGCCGGATTGCAGGAAGGGTGCGCCCGCACACCGAAAAGCCCGCCCCGGATCGCTCCGGGACGGGCCTTCGCAAAAAACGGAAAATTGCGCTGCGCTTACATCGTCGTGTTGTTGACAGCGCTCATGTCGGCGTCGGGCAGGGCCGCCAGATCGGCGGCACTCATGGATGTCTGGACATCGCCGTCGGTGGCATTGCCGCGCAGGGTCAGGCCATCCATCGGAATTTCGACCCAGCGGTCGGGATCGGTGTCTTCCAGTTCGATCACCAGCCCGGTCACGGTGCCATTGTCGTCGCGGCGAACCAGCGCGACATCGCCCAGATCGGTACCGTCGGCAGTTACCAGATCGGCATCCAGCAATTGCGCTTCGGTCATGCCAAGTGCGGCCTCGTCCGTACCGGCGGCTACCGCGCTGCGGTCGGCTTCCATTTCAATCTGGTCGTCCATGGTGTCGGCTTGCTGTTCGGCCGGCGTTTCACCGCAGGCGGCCGTCAGGGCAGTGGCGCCGACGATGCTCAAAAGGATTGGCTTGGGCAGTTTCATGAACGGTTCCTTTCACTTTTGTCATGTGTCCAATGCTCGTCGCGTCCCCGCGTTCCGCCCGGACGGCGTGGTGCCGGGAACGCAGGCGCGCATACCGGCGTTTGCTGGAAATGAAGATCCTTGCACCCCTCGCCGCCGCACTCGCCATCCCTCTGGCGGCCTGTGCCACCGTACCCTCCAGCGCCGATGTGGTGACGGTTTCGGGCGAAGCGACCTATCGCGAACGCATCGCCCTGCCGCCGCAGTCGGTGATGTCCGTGCGGATCGAAGATGTCTCGCGCGCCGATGCGCCCGCCACGGTTCTGGCCGAAGAAATCATGCCCACCAACGGGCGTCAGGTGCCGTTGCCCTTCAGTGTGGAGGTGCCGCGCGATGCCTTGCAGGGTGCCGTGCGCACGACCGCTCGCGTGCGGATCGAAGATGGCTCGGGCCAGCTCCTCTGGATCACCGATACCAATACCCCCGTCGCGCCGACGGCGGGCAGCGACCGCGTGGATCTCGGCAGCCTGATGCTTGTGCGCACGCCCGGCTGATACGAAAACATTTTCCTACACACCCGGTTTTGTGGCTCATCCTGCAGGATGACCGATGAAACCGACGCGCCACCTTCCTCTCCCGCCCGCCCGAACAGGCGGGGGCGGCAGTGCAATGCCGATTATCGCTGGACCGTGCCCAAGGTGAAGGTCTTCCTTCTCGCGCTCGAACAATGCGGGCGCGTGGCGGAGGCGGCGCAGGCCGTGGGGATGAGCCGGCAGTCGGCCTATGCGCTGCGCGCCCGGCTCGACGGGCCGAAATTCCGCGAAGCGTTCGAAGGCGCCCGGCGCATGGGGTTGCGGGCCCGCGCGGCTGCCAGCAGGCAGCGTCTGCACGCGGCCCGCTCGTGCTGGGAAGGGCCGGGCCTTGCCGCGCTCGACTATCTGCGCGCAGCCCCCTCGCAAGCTGACATATCCGGGGCCTATGCCGACATGCTGGCCGCGCAAGCCGACATGCGGGCCGAACAAGCTGACATGATAATGCCTCAAGCTGACGCTGCGGACCCGTAAGCCGACGCCTGGTCGCACAAGCCGACAAAGTTTTCTCCCTGGACTGTGTAACACCCGGTCCATGTCTCCTCCCGACGCTGCACCGAACCCGGTCGGAAAGTTGCTCATTCGCGTCGAAAATGCGGACCGGAATGCGCCTGCCGGGCGTTGAATAGACAAGCATGCAAAAGGAGAGACAACGCCATGCAATTCCAGTTCAATTCGGACAGCAGCGTCATGGGCACGGACGACGTCGCCGAGCGCATCGAAGCACAGGTGCGCGAAAAACTGACGCGGTTCGAAGAACGCCTCACCCGCCTCGAAGTGCACGTCCACAACGAACACCATCACACCCATGGCAATGATGACAAGGGCTGCACCATCGAAGCACGTCCCCGCGGCGGCAAGCCGATCGGCGTGACCGAGCATGGCTCTTCCGTGGATGCCGCTGCGCGCAAGGCGGCCAGCACCATGGCCCAGCGCCTCACCCGCCTGTTCGGCAAGGAAGCGAAGCACCGGCATGAAGCCCGCCCCGAAAAAGTGATGTAACAGCGCGCGCCCATGCACCGACAGTGCGAGTGGCCACATGTCATTCGTCGCGTCGGTGCACCGGCTCGCCACATTGTGGCAGCATTTGGGCACATTCAGCCGCGGCGCTCGTTGGATGGAGCGACGATAAGGTCGGCACCGCCGGCCAATACGTTCTCGGAACCAATAGAAAAGGGACCCCGATATGAATAAGCTCGCAATAGCACTCGCCTCGGCCGCAACGCTCGCCATCGCCGCCTGCGCCGAAGAACCTGCCGATAATTCCGCCATGGACACTGATGCCGCCGCTGCGGATCAGATGGCCAACGACACCACCACCGAACCCGGCACCATCGTGGAAGTCGCTCAGGGCAACCCGGATTTCTCCATGTTGGTCTCGGCCGTCACGGCAGCGGATCTCGGTGCAACCCTCTCGGGTGACGGACCCTACACGGTATTCGCACCGACCAATGCTGCGTTTGAAAAGGTGCCCAAAGCAACCCGTGACGAACTGCTCAGCCCGGCTGGCAAGTCGGACCTGACCGGTATTCTCACATATCACGTAGTCGAAGGCGCAACGCCTGCCAGCGAACTGACGCAGGCAATCGAGGGCGCCGGTGAAGACGGCTATGAAATCACCACCGTGAACGGTGCCAAGCTGACTGCGACCATGGAAGGCGGCAATGTCGTTCTTACCGACGCGGCTGGCAACAAGGCCACCGTCACCATGACGGATGTCGAAGCGTCGAATGGCGTCATCCATGCGATCGACACTGTGATGATGCCGTCGTAATCGACTGTTGATCTGAAAATGCGAAGGGCGATCCGTTAGGGTCGCCCTTTTCTATGTGGGTGACGGGTTCACGCCGCGGCGCTGATCCACGATCAGCCCCACGACCATCACGATCAGGCACGGGAGGGACCAGAACCCTGCGATGCGCTCGGCCACCATATGGGGGGTGGGCGGAAGCACAACGGCCAATACGGTGAACACGACCGATGTCATATGAAACGCCGCAAACCAGATGGGCCAGTATCGGCCGCTCGACAATGCGTATCGCATCACGACGACCAAAAGCAGCACATCGACGGCTGCGACGAGGGGAAGGGAAATGCGCTCCTGCAAGAACAGGCTCGCGCCAGCCGAAATTAGCGCTGCTGCCGCAATCGCAATAATTACCCTGCGGTCATGGCGATTACCCGCCTGCCATCCGAGTGTCAGTGCCGTGAGCAGAAACAGCCAGAAGGCAAGCAGGAAAATCACGTCCATGGTCAGGCAGCCAGATCCACGGCAACATCGTCTGAAAGGCGAGCGCTTGCTTCATGAAGCGGTGGGCATCCGAACGCCACCGTTTCCAGATTGGACGCATTCTGGATCTTGATCAGTTCTCGGGTGGCGCGGCTCAGGTCTTCCCGGCTGCTGATCGCTTTCGTCAGTCCCGTTCCGGCCATTGCAAGGGCGCCCTGCGCCGTACTGATGGGAAGGCGTGACGCTTTGCTCACCTCGACAATGCTGGCGCATAGATGTGCAAGCGACATCACGGCCTGATCGACTGCCTCGACCGATTTCTGCGTATCGCTGGCGACTACCTGGCCCGCTGCTGGTTCGATATCATGCATGGTTATGTCCTTTCTCGCCGTCTCCACGATTGGAGAATGCAGGGGGCATGAAATCATCCGGATACTTGCCTGACCATCTCGGAAAGGCCCAAAATGAACACAACCGCGAGGCAGGTCAGCATCAGGCTGAGGATGCCGATGCGGATTATCCATATGATACGATCTTTGGTCGACGCTGCGTTTACCCCGCCTCCGATCGGAGGGAAAATGGGAAGATAGCCTGATCTCCGGTAAACTTCGCTAGGGCGAGGGAGCGGGCTCAGGTGATGCTGGCGCTTATCGCGCGACGGTGCTTGAGGAGGTTCGGTGCCTTCCGAGACTTCCACAAGCTCTTGATCGTGAACGAGGGAAACAGCTTCCAGACGACTGTGAACGCCCAAATTTTCAAGCGCAGCCGAAATGTGCTGGTCTACTGTACGCGGGGAAATGCCCAGTTCACGGGCGATCTGCTTTGAGCTCAGCCCATCCTGAAGCAGCAGCATACATTCTTTCTGGCGCCCAGTTAATGGATCGTCCTGATGCTGCGGTGCTGCTCGCATCTATTCCTTTCCTCCATTGTCGAACGAATTTCCAGGATGCGGAAATGTTCCCACGATTGGGTATGAAATATAAGTATAATATGGTCTAGCCGCGCAAGCATTTCGTAAAATTCCAAAAGCCACGCGGCCGACTCTCGCTCTGATTTGCGATCGTTGGGGAACCAGCGGCCCTGACAGGCGCTAATGTCGTCATGAGATATCTAGCCATTCCTCTCGCCGCGGCTCTTTTGTCCGCGTGCTCATCGCAGGACGATAACCCTTCTGCTGCGATGCAATCCGAGGCAGCTACCGAAGCCATCGCCAGTCCCGCATCTGACAAAACCGTGGCGCCCAAGCCAAAAACACTGACGCTTGAGGGGCTGGGTGGCCTGACAATTGGGCAGCCGGTACCCGCCAACAGCAGTTTTACTGCGGGCGACGGTCAGATTGGAAATGGGTGCGAAACCCTGTCATCTCCCGAATGGCCGGGGGTTTACGCCATTCGAACCAACGGAGAAGTGCGCCGCATTTCAGTCGCTGATGGTAGCGGCGTAAAGCTCATTGAAGGTATTGGTCCAGGTTCGACCATCGAGGACGTGCGTGCTGAATTCCCGAGCTTCCGGGAAGAGCCTCACAAATATACCGGTCCTGAAGGCAGATACCTTACCCAGCCCGGCGATGAGCCCAGACTTCGGTTCGAGATTAACCCGGACGGGAAGGTTTCCATCATCCATGTCGGTGTGATGCCCGAGCTGGGTTATGTTGAAGGCTGTGCCTAAATTATCGCCGTCGCTGTTCTACCAAGCGAGCGCCCACACAGACCAGTTTACTGCGTGACCGCGGGGCGCGGCGAGATAGGAAGAGGTTCTCCAATCTCGGCATCGCTTCTGCGCACATTATCAGAGCCTGGAGGTCGCTGGCTCTTAATTGAGGCGTCGGCCACCTGCATTTTTGCGCGAACAGATTTGATCGCGGGCGCCTCTTTCGACCCGGTTTCTGCGTTTTCGCTGAATGCGTTCTTTGTCCGATCGGATTGATAGGCGCGATCGAACGCTTCAATAGCTCGATTATTTGTGGGGTGCCAGTCCGCCAAACGATCAATCTCGTTATTGTCGAGTTCCCATTCCTGCTTGGTATCGACCCCGCTTTCGTCGAACGGGCCGCGCCATTCATTTCGTGAATTACGCAAGCGCCCATGCCTGGCCAATTCGGCAACGGGAATAGTCCCGGAGGGTGTCACCAATGGATAGTGATTGGGCAGTTTTCGGCTGTCAGATAGCTGGTAATCCCCAATGGCAGAATTTCCCGACATGTCGGGAAGAACTTTAGTCGGCTTTTTCAGACTAGTTGTTGAGCCGATGGAGGATCCGCCTAACGCCCCCGCGCACACGACGGCAAACACGGCGGGGGCGGCGTACCAGACGAAATTGAGGCGCGTCGACTTCATGTATGCAGTGTTTCATCTGCATACCCGCAAGGCAAGCCATTGGTACGTTCCGTTCTATTGGCCGGTCCTTCGCAGGGGGGAAAAGATATGTGCGAATTAAGGGTGATGGAGCTTATAGGGGACCTGGCTTCTCTCCCGGCTGCCGCATTCTTCAAGGCAGACAAACAGTGGGAAGGCGCAAAAACGCATTGGTTATCACAGGAAAAGCGATGAAGTTGCAGATTCTAGTGGCAAGCTCTTTGATCTTGCTGGCTGCTTGTACCGCGGACGATGGGGCGTCGAACAGCGTGAAGGATGGTGGCACATTCGATGCGATCTCGGCTGGTGAGGTCATCCACTATACTGGAACTGAGCCGTTCTGGGGAGGCGCATCCGGAGCGGGCATGGCCACATATTCCACCCCCGAAAATCCTGACGGAAGTGAATTTCCGGTTGAACGTTTTGCTGGCAATAACGGCCTTGGCATCAGCGGCAGCCTGAACGGAGCGAGCTTCGATCTGATGATCACTCCCGGCGAATGCTCCGATGGCATGAGCGACCGCATCTTTCCCTATACTGCCACCCTGCTTGTCGGTGGGGAGCAACGGCAAGGGTGCGCGTGGACGGACAGCCAGCCCTTTAGCGGGCCCGAGGCTCCGTAGTGGGCAACGTTCCCCGGATGCCACGCTGGCTCGGCCTTGCCGGTTTGTTGCCTCAGTTCATCTGTGTCGCTGTCCTCTATTGGGGGCCAGATTATAGCCGTGAACCGGCACAGATCATCAGCGTAGCTTATGCCGCACTGATCCTGGCTTTTCTGGGTGGAACATGGTGGGGAATAGCAGCCATGGCCCCGGCCGCTGAGCGCAGGCGGGCTCTTGGCTGGGTTTGGATTGCAGCGGTTTTGCCGGCTCTTGTCGGACTTGCTTGTTTCCTACCCTGGCTTCTGGGTTGGGAATGGCCTGAGCCGTCGCTGATCATGCTCGCCGGCGGGCTTCTTGTCAGCCTCGGTGTCGATGCAAAGCTAAACTCTCTCGCGCCGCCATGGTGGATGGCACTGCGGGTGCCGCTATCTATCGGCTTGGGACTACTGACCCTAGCAGCCGCATTGGCCTAGCTTGAGGTGACACCAGCGGCGTCAAGTTCGCGGCCTAGCCTGCCCGTCAGCCACAACCACCACATCTGGAAGTCGGCCCTGAAGCTCCACAACGGGTAGGTGAACGTCGCGGGCCGGTTCTTCTCATGAGCAAAATGCGCGATCCATGCGAAGAAATAGCCAGCTACCGGCATAGCGAGCAACCACCACCATCTTCCTGTCACCACGGCGCCGATCGCTACCGCCACGACCAAGCTGGTGCCGATATAATGCAACGCGCGTGTGCCGGGGCGGGAGTGTTCGCGTAGATAAAAGGGCCAGAACTCGGCAAAGGTGGTGTAACGCTCTGCCATCACTGCAAGCCTGGTATCTCGATTTGCGCGGAATTGGGCGCGTCGGGCATCATCAATTGGCTCGTTTCCGGTGCCGCACTTCTGGCAGTGGTCGAACCGGGTGCCGAACCGATCGCCGTGCAGCTGCGGCCGGCGAGGAAATCGAGCGCCGTAGCGATGGAAGCTTCCCGGGGATCGCCCAACTGTCTCGAGATATCGTCCTCGGCCCGGCATGTCCGCGGCATCACACTGGCGAGGCCGTCATAGTAATCCCCGCCGCCGTTCGCATTCACTGTGCGAAATGCGACGACCCGAAAGCGATCGTCGCAGGCTGAACGGTCGCGCGCGATCTGGCCGACCGGCTTGCCGAAGGTATCGGACCCGACAAGCGCGATATTGTTGCCGAGGTAGGGAATAAACGCATTCGGTACCAATTCGCTGGCTGATGCCGTGCCGTCGGTACCGATTACGGCGATCTTGGTCGCCGAGATTGCTTGCGGCTCGGAATTGAACAGGCGCGTTTCGTCGAACTGGCTTTGGGAATCGCGGAATACGGTTTTGCTGAACACCTGACCGACCTTGTCAGACGCCAGTAGATCGCCAAGCAATTCGGCGACCGAAACGAGACCCCCGCCGTTATAACGGAAATCGAGGATGATCTGGGTTACGCCCTCGTCTCGGAACACCTGAAATGCTTCCCGTAACTGGCGAGTGGCATCTTCAATAATGAAGGTTCGCAAGTTAACGTAGCCGACCCTGGTACCGCCATTGTCGAAGATCTTGGCACCATATCGATCCGAAATCGGATCGAGCGAGAATTCGGTTTTCGTCACCGATGCTGTCAGTTCGCTGCCGTCGGGCTGACGCACGGTCAGTTCACGGGTTACGCCCGGATCGCTAGGGCCCAGCGCATTCACCACGGCTTGCGGCCCGCCACTGGCCATAAGCTGGCTGACGCTTTGCCCATTGATCGCGATGATCTCGCTGCCGCGGTCGATCCCTTCGGCCAGTGCCGGAGCGCTCTCGAACGCTTCCACCACGAAAACCTGCTGAGATGCCTGTTGGTAAGACAGCCGGATGCCGAAGCCTGCGCTCGACCCGCTACTGATGAGGGCATTCTCTTCCGCGATCGACGTGATGTAGGTGAAAAACCGGTCGCGCTGCTGGGCGCGGGCTGGCGCAACCAGAGCATCAATATAGCTTTGGACCGTCGAATAGTTTGCACGGTTAACGGTCTGATCGATCAGGGTGGGGAACAGATAAAATTCGTTCAGCTGCTGAAGCGCCCAGTCCTGCCGACTTGCGAGAGAGCAGGCATCGGCAATGGTGCCACCGCCAGTAGTCCCGCCAGTTCCGGTGTTGCCGCCGCCGCTACTGGAATTACCACCGCCCCCGCATGCGGCCAGTGAGACTGCCAATGTTGCGCTTAGAACGGTGCGACCCAACCCCATAATCCTGCTCCCCTTGCTATCCGCCTTAAATCCCGACGATCGGCCTTCTTCTGACCATGACGGCTTAATTGAGGGGGAGCAATAGCACGAATAAACGCCTGCAAGGCCCATTTCCCCGTAAAATCGGTGCAAATTTCGCCCCATGGGATGGTTTGCACCCCCGAGCTATGCCTTAAGGGCAGGCCGAAAGATGCCCGCAATAGCGGAAAAGAGGAGATTTCATGGCGAGCGGCGTAGCGCCTTGGGTGCTGAATGCGGTTGGCGGGGTTCCCGTCGGCCATACTCTAACACTGGAGAAGGTTGCCGACGAGCGCGTGCTTGGACGCGGCGGCTTTGCATTGACCAGCGCAGCTTTTCAAAACGGCGGCGAACTCGACCCATCGTTTACGGCGATCGAGGAGGACGCGGTCGCTCCTCCGCTGGAGTGGACGTCGCCGCCCCCAGGGGCCCAGGAAATTGTTCTCGTGGCAGAGGATGCCGACAAGGGTCATGTCCACTGGACGGTCTGGGGCCTTCCCCCGCAGAAGGGCAAGCTGATGGAGGGCGAAACGCCCCCCCGCACCGGCAAGAACGCGCACGGTAATTCGGAATGGCTGTTGCCCGATCCTCCGCTGGGCGAGGAACACCGGTATGTCTTTCAGCTTTTCGCGATTGATCTCCCGCTCACACTGATGCCGGGGGCAACGCATGAGGAACTCGTCCGCAATCTGGACGGACACGTGACCGCCGCTGCGGTTCTCACCGCCCGGTTCGAAGGCCATGAGGTCGAGGAACTGGACGTCGAGGATCTCGGCGACGTAGATTGAAGCATAGCCTAGGAAAGGATTAGTCATGGCTGGCAAGAACAACGCACTGCAGAAGCCGGTAAATCTATCGCCGGAACTGGAGAATGTCGTGGGTAAGGGTCCGATGACCCGTGCGCAGGTCACCTCCAAGGTGTGGGATCACATCAAGGCTAACGACCTTCAGGATTCCAAGGACAAGCGCATGATCAACCCCGACGACAAGCTCGGCGCGGTGATCGGCAAGGAACAGATCTCCATGTTCAAGATGACGGGCGCCGTCTCGAAGCACATGAGCTGACGACTGGCTATCGGCGGTGTAACGGCCAGTCCGTTACGCCGCCGGTCCATAGCGCGAGCCAGACCAGGATCGGCTGTGCGATCATCCTCGGCATGTGATAGCCGAGCCCAAATCCGCCATCGGGGCGGGCCATATCCAAAGCGAAATGATGGATATTGGCGGGGAATACGCAAACGGCATAAACTGCAAGGCCGATCGCTCCGGCCCTCCGCAAAGCCAGACTTACCGGTTGCATCAACGCCGCCGCGCCCAGCAGTTCGGCAATCCCCGTCCAGAAAACCACTGCGTGCGGCATCGGCACCCAGCCCGGCATAATCGACAGAAAAGGCTGTGGGTCGGCCAGATGGATGACGCCTGCAAACGCATAGAAGGCTGCCAGTAGCCAACGAAGTCCGGTCCTGATCATGAGCCTCGCTATCAGTATGCGATTGCAGGTTCCAGACAATCAATCATGAAAAGGCAGAGATACCGGCGCCAAAAAGCGGTTCTATACCTCTTGGGGATTAGCCCGTGCTCCGTTCACCCGTCGACAACCTCGACGCCCTTCCAGAATGCGATGCGGCCCTTTATTTCTTCCGCTGCCTCCTTTGGTTCGGGGTAATACCATGCCGCATCCGGATTGATCTGCCCGCCGGCGTTGATCGAGTAATAATTCGCCGTACCCTTCCACGGGCACTCGCTGGTGGTATCGCTGGGCACCAGAACACCGCGCGCGACATCGTCTGCAGGGAAGTAATGGTTTCCCTCCACGACGATCGTTTCGTCGCTGCGGGCAAGCAGTTCGCCATTCCAATGCGCAGATACGGTCATGGGCGAAGCCTTTTCTTGTTGTTCGTGTTTGCTAGGACAGTCCGCGAAACAACAAGGGGTTCCTGTCCATGCGCCGTTTCCTGCTAGCTTCTGCGGTTGCCGCCATCGCGTGCGGCTCCCCGGCATTCGCTCAAGACAATGCCGAGCGCATCGCTGCAGCCGCTCTCGAAGCGGCTCCGGTATGGGACGGGCATAACGATGTTCCCATCCAGCTGCGTTCGCGGGTTGGCAACGTGATCAACGATTTCGATTTTCGCGATACGCTCAATACGGCCTCTGCAGATCATTCGGCCATGCATTCGGACCTGATCCGCCTAAAGCAGGGGAAGGTCGGGGCGCAGTGGTGGTCCGTTTATGTCAGTGCAAACTTGTCGGAGCCCGAAGCTGTTCAGGCTACGATCGAGCAGATCGACGTCACGAAGCGCCTCATCGCGCGCTATCCCGACGATATGCAGCTCGCGCTGAGCGCGGATGAGGTAGAGGAGGCGATGGCGGCCGGGCGTATTGCCTCGCTCATCGGGATGGAGGGTGGCCACTCGATCGGGTCGAGCCTCGCCGTATTGCGGCAAATGTACGATCTTGGCGCGCGTTACATGACGCTGACGCACGGAAAGACTTTGAGTTGGGTCGACAGCGCCACCGACGCTCCCAGGCATGATGGGCTCAACGCGTTCGGCAAGGATGTCGTGCGCGAAATGAACCGCATCGGGATGCTGGTAGATTTGAGCCATGTCAGCGAAGCATCGATGATGGATGCGCTCGATGTGGCTCAGGCGCCCGTCATTTTCAGTCATTCAGGGGCACGGGCCGTCGCGGGGCATTTGCGCAATGTTCCGGATGGTGTGCTTGCCCGCATGCCTGCAAACGGCGGTATCGTGATGGTCGTTGCATTGCCGTGGTTCATCAAGGAAGACCTTCGGACTCATTCGGCCAATCGAGCAGGCGAAGAAGCCCGTCTGAAAGCCCTTTATCCGGGCCTTCCAGATACAGTCGAAGCCCAGCTTGCCAAATGGGATGCGGAAAATCGCGAACCGGTCGCGACCATTTCGGATATGGCTGACCACATCGATCATATTCGCGATGTTGCCGGCATCGATCATATCGGCATCGGGGGCGATTACGATGGCATGCCGAGCGGCCCCGTAGGAATGGAAGACGTCACCGGCTACCCCGCCCTGTTTGCGGAACTCGCCGGGCGTGGGTATTCGCAGGATGATCTCGAGAAGATTTCATCCCGCAATATGATGCGGGTTCTGCGTGAAGCGGAAGCGTTCGCCGCCAGCGTTTCCGACCTCCCCCCGATCGAATACCCGGCTGGCGAACCTCGCGACGATAGCGAATGAACGCCAGCACGCGATAGCAGGCTACAATCTATAAGCTGGCGCTGGAGATGCCGTCAGAGTTTTGCCAGGGTAAGGGGATCGCGCTCGCCGTCGTAGAACTGTTCGAGCGCTTCGGAGAAGACTTGCGCGTCTTCATCTCCGCAGGCGAGTTCGAAAAGCGTCATGCAGCTTCGAAACTTCAGTGCATCGACAGGTCCGAGAATATCTTCCGCTGACATGGTGCCGGCCCAGTCCAGCATGGCTTCCGTCGCTTCAAAAAGCCGCGGGCCAAGTTCGTCGTGGGTACAATAGGACGTCGCTTCGGCCTTGTCGGCAAGCGCGAATCTCCGGGCGTGTGCACTGCTGCCTAGCCCGGCAATCTGGGGAAAGATGAACCACATCCAGTGGCCCACCTTCTTGCCTTCGTGAAGTTCGGCAAGGGCCGCGTCGTAAGCGCCGCCGTCCTGAGCGTTCAGGAAATGGGCGAACTCGCTACGTTCAGTCGTCTTCGTCGACATGGTCGGGGAGCCCGTCGAGCTTAGTCGAGGCATAATCCTCGAGCTCGTCTTCACTCATGCTATCGTACATGTCTTTCGAAGCGCCCTGAAGGTCACCGACCTTTGTCTCGCCTCTCTTAGCGGCCAACGCAGCGCCGGCCGCGCGTTGCTGGGCTTTCGATTGTGCAGGCATCAGTTCTGCGCCTCCAGTTCGGATCCTAATTTCAGGACTTCGTCGCCATCATCCTGCCGGACGAGATAAGCCGGATTGTCTCCGTCGCCATCCTTCGTCACTTCCGCACCCTGCAGGGTGCGGGTGACTTTCCGTTCGAACCGCTCCGAAATCTGGCCCTTGCCTTTGCCGTTACCCCAGCTCCATTCGACATATTGGCCGGACCTGAAACTGTTTGAATTGCTCATGCGACCTCTCCGCAGATGCTCAGTTTTCGACGACTTCCAGTCCGTCTTCGGTGGTGGTGCGGTCTTGTTGCGTTGTCGCCTCGTCATCGCCCAGATCGGTCACGATGCTGTCGGTATCGCTGCTACCGTCTTCCATGGACGAAATCTGACCGCTCACGGTGCCTTCTTCCTCGACATCGCCCGTGGTCATTGCGGGAATAATCCAGGTAATCGACAGAAGGATCACTGCCAGAAGCAAACCTCCGGCCAGTACCCAGCGTACGACGCCCTCTTTCGAGCCACCGCTTGCTTCGGTTTCGTCGATGTGGATCTCTTCGCCTTCTTTGTGCACGCGGTACTACTCCCTCAAAATGTGCGAACCCGCAGGTATCAGGGAGATTTACGCTTCCGTGCGGGGAATGTTCCTTTGCGCTAGTCGCGCAGCAGATCATTGATCCCGGTTTTCTCTCGCGTCTGGGCGTCCACCGTCTTGACGATCACGGCGCAGGCCAGGCCCGGGCCGCCGTCCTTGCCCGGCAGGGCTCCGGGTACGACCACCGAGTAAGGGGGTATATGTCCGCGGATGACCTCGCCGGTGTCGCGATAGACGATCTTGGTCGACTGGGTGATGAAAACGCCCATGGCGACGACACAGCCTTCACCCACAATCACGCCTTCGACGATCTCGCTCCGTGCGCCGATGAAGCAATTGTCGCCGATAATGGTGGGATTTGCCTGCATCGGCTCCAGCACGCCGCCAATACCCGCACCGGCGGATATATGGCAATTTTCGCCGATCTGCGCGCAGCTGCCGATGCTGGCCCAGGTGTCGACCATCGTGCCCTTGCCGACATAGGCTCCGATATTGACGAAACTGGGCATCAGTACGCAGCCGGGGGCGATGTAGGCACCTTCGCGGGCAATTGCGCCGGGCACAACGCGGAACCCGGCCTGGCGGAAACGGGCATCGTCCCAGCCGGCGAACTTGCTTGGAACCTTGTCGAATGCAGGATGGCCCGCACTCCCGCCTTCCATGACCTGGTTGTCGTTGAGGCGGAAGCTGAGCAGAACAGCTTTCTTCAGCCACTGGTTGACGGTCCACCCGCCCTTGCCATCGGGTTCTGCAACGCGACCTTCGCCGCTGTCGAGCAAGGTGAGCGCCGCTCCGACCGCTTGGCGCACGTCACTCGATTGCGGAGTGACATTGGCGCGGTCTTCCCACGCAGCTTCGATGCGGTTTTCGAGGTCGGCGCTCATCTTCATCTCCGGATAATTCGGAGCACGCGTTAGCAGCGTTGCTGCGCTAGTCCATCCCTGCTGCCGTGGCGAATTTGTATGCCCTGTCGACCAGCGGCGCGACACGTTCGGACATCGACTTCGCATGAGCGGAAGACGCGGTACCATCGATCACGCGTTTCTTAATGCCCTGCATGATGCCCGCCAGGCGGAACAGATTATAGGCAAAGTACCAGTCCATCGGCGGTACGGGATAGCCGGTACGCGCTACATAGCGCTCCACTGCTTCGTCCTGCGACGGGATGCCGAGTTCCTTGAGGTCGAGACCCTCCAGTCCAGCGCGGCCATCATGAGGGTTATGCCAGTTCAGCATCAGATAGCTGAAATCCGCAATCGGATCGCCGAGAGTGGACAGTTCCCAGTCGAGCACTGCGAGTACTTCGTTGGAATCTGGTCGGAAGATCATATTGTCGAGCCGGTAGTCGCCATGCACAACGCTGCTCTCGTGCTGCGGCGGGATGGTTTCGGGCAGCCATTCGATAAGCCGTTCCATCTGGGGCATGTGCTCGGTTTCGGAGAGCTTGTATTGCTTGGACCAGCGGCTGATCTGACGTGCGCAATAATCGGTCGGCTTGCCGAAATCCCCAAGCCCGATGGCAACAGGATCCTTTGTGTGGAGATCGGCAAAAGTGTCGATCATCGAGTTGTAGATTTCTTTCCGCTCGGCCGGTGTATTGTTGGGCAGGGAGCCGTTCCAGAGACTGCGCCCGTCGGCGAGACCCATGACGAAGAACTTCGAACCGATAACCTCGGGATCTTCGCACAGGCCGTATGTCTTGGGCACGGGGAAGCCGGTGGGCCCGAGGGCATGCATCACCGTGTATTCCCGGTCCACGGCATGCGCGCTTGGCAGCAGCTTGCCGAAGGGCTGGCGGCGCAGCACATAGCTGCGCGCCGGCGTGTCGATCCGGTAGGTCGGGTTGGACTGGCCGCCCTTGAACTTGGTATAGCTCAGGGGGCCTTCGAAACCCTCGACATTGGCCGTAAACCACTCTGACAGCGCGTCGAGGTCCATCCGGTCGGCTTCGGGGACCTCGATTGTGCCGACCATTTCCTTGTCGAAATCGATCGCCTGTTCTTCGGCCATCAGTCGAAGACCACCACGCTGCGCGCGGAGGTTCCCTGCTTCATCTTTTCGAACCCTTCGTTGATCTTCTCCAGCGGGATACGCTCGGCGATGATCGTGTCGAGATCGAGGAGGCCGCGCATGTAGAAGTCGACGAGGCGGGGCAGATCGACCGGGAAGTGGTTCATGCCCATGATTGCGCCTTGCAGTTTCTTGCCCGACAGGAGGTCCATGGCGCCGAGACCGACCTTGCAGTCCAGCGGCATCATGCCGAGGATCGTGGCGGTGCCGCCGCGCCGGAGGATCTTCACGCACAGGTCGGCGGAGGCCTGGCGGCCGACGGCTTCGATAGCGTGGTGCACGCCGCCGCGGGAAATCTTCATGACTTCCTCGACCGCGTTATCGGCCATGGCATCGACCGTGTGGGTGGCGCCAAGTACTTGAGCGAGTTCACGTTTTTCGGCGAGGGGGTCGATGGCGATGACTTTGCCCGCGCCGGCGATCTTGGCCGCGTTGATCGCCGCCAGACCGACGCCGCCGCAGCCGACCACGGCCACGGTTTCGCCCGGGACGACCTTGCAGGCATTAAAAATCGTTCCCGCTCCGGTAGTTACGGCGCAGCCAATGATGGCCGCCCGGTCCAGCGGCATGTCCTTATCGATGGCGACGCAGGCATTTTCGTGGATCAGCATCTGTTCGCAGAAGGCGGACAGATTGAGCATCTGCCCTACAGGAGTCTTGTCAATCGAACGTATGATCCGGGGTGTTTGGTCGGCCGAACGGCGCGTATCGGCCCCAAGACACAGGGCCATACGGCCGGTGACACAGAATTCGCAGTGTCCGCAGAAGACGGACAGGCACGAAACCACGTGATCGCCCGGCTTCACCGTCTTCACTTCCGATCCGACCGCGCGCACCACGCCCGCAGCTTCGTGACCCGGAATGGCGGGAAGCGGGTGCGGATAGGCACCGTCGATGAAGTGGAGGTCGGAATGGCACAGGCCGCACGCCTTGGTGTCGATCAGGACTTCATGCGGTCCGGGATCGGCGAGTTCCACCTCGCCGATCGTGAGCCCGCCGACCTTTTCAAGAATAGCTGCCTTTGCCATCAGCGTGTCGCCCCCATGTCGCCCGAGCTGTGGTTGTCGTTGCCCGATGTGGGCGCCGCACCTTCGCGCAGGGCATTGGCGGTGGGACCGGCTTCGGGAAGATGCTTGGCAAATTCCATCCGCGCGATCGAGCGTGCGTGCACTTCGTCCGGACCATCGGCAAGGCGCAGCGTGCGCTGGTGGGCATAGGCATTGGCCAGACCGTAATCGTCCGACACGCCGCCGCCGCCATGCGCCTGGATGGCATCGTCGATGATGCGCAGCGCCATATTGGGTGCCTGCACCTTGATCATGGCGATTTCCTGCTTGGCCGCCTTGTTACCGACCTTGTCCATCATGTCTGCGGCCTTGAGGCAGAGCAGACGGGTCATGTCGATGTCGATACGGGCACGCGCCACGCGTTCTTCCCAGACCGAGTGCTTGTAGATCGGCTTGCCGAAAGCTTCGCGTTCCTGGAGACGCTTGCACATCTTGGCGAGCGCTTCTTCGGCAACGCCGATGGTGCGCATGCAGTGGTGAATGCGGCCCGGCCCAAGGCGCCCCTGCGCGATTTCGAAGCCGCGGCCTTCGCCCAGCAGCATGTTGTCGACCGGAACGCGCACGTCCTTCAGTTCGACTTCCATGTGGCCGTGCGGGGCATCGTCATAACCGAAGACGGGCAGGTGACGCAGGATGTTCACGCCCGGCGCATCCATCGGCATCAGGAGCATCGATTGCGCGGCGTGACGCCCGGCGGAAAAATCGGTCTTGCCCATCACGATGGCAACCTTGCAGCGCGGATCGCCCACGCCCGAAGACCACCACTTGCGCCCGTTGATGACATATTCATCGCCGTCGCGTTCGATGCGGGTTTCGATGTTGGTCGCGTCGGACGAGGCAGTGAACGGTTCGGTCATCAGGAAGGCCGAGCGGATTTCGCCGTTCATCAGCGGCGTCAGCCACTGGTCTTTCTGCGCGCGAGTTCCGTAGCGATGGAAGACTTCCATATTGCCGGTGTCGGGTGCGGAGCAGTTGAACACTTCCGAAGCGAAGCCGATGCGGCCCATTTCTTCCGCGCAGAGGGCATATTCCAGATTGGTGAGGCCCGGGCCTTCGAATTCGAAGCTTTCTTCGACGTGGTGATGGCCGTCGTTGCGGGGCGGCATGAAGAGGTTCCAGATGCCTTCCTTCTTCGCCTTGGCCTTGAGATCTTCGACCACGGGAATGACTTTCCAGCGTTCGCCTTCGGCATCCTGTTTCTTGTAGGTGGAGACGGCCGGGCGAACGTGATCGTCGATGAAATTCTTCACCCGGTCGCGCCAGTATGCTTGCCTCTCAGTGGGTTCGAAATCCATCGTATCTGTCCTCTTCTCTCAATTCGGTTGCGCCATGAAACTGGCATAAGGTTAGTGCCAAGCCAAGCCCGCTTGGCCGGTCAGGGGGTTATCGAATGCGCATCCGGGTCGGCGCGCACGGCATCATCGATCGGGTCGTTTTCTTCGGTTGGCGGGCGCCGCGACAGCCGGTTCGCCACCCGCGCTTCGTGCTGGGCCCGCGTGATCGGGAAGCGCCCCAGCCAGAAGGCTGCGAAGAGCGCAAGCGCGCTGGCCGCGATGACGAACAGTACCACCAGTTGCCGCACGGCATCGGGCGAAACAGCGGCCTGCGGCGTGCCCGGGGCGATATCGACCGATTGCACGATCAGGCTGGTCAGCATGATGCCGCCACCGGTAGCGCATTTCTGCACCAGCCAGTTGCCCGAATAGAACGTGCCTTCCGCCCGCTTGCCGGTGCGTTCTTCGAACGCCTCGACAATTTCAGCGACCATGGAGGTGGCCGAAATGATCGAGATGACGCTGGACGTATTGGCGACGATCAGCAGGGCGAACAGCAGGACGGTGGAGGCGGTCGTTCCCGGAGGCGGCCATGCGCCTGCCAGCAGCAGGAAATAGGGGCCGCAGTAGAATACCAGGCCGACCAGCGCGGAGACGGCGGCGGCTTTCGGCTTGCCCCAGCGGCGATGGATGGGGCTGACGATCAGGAACATGAGCACGACCGAAAGGAACAGGACGGCGGGATAGAGCTTGAAGGCCAGATCGCTGAACTGCCACACGTAGAGGTTCACATATTGCGTGATCGAAAAGGTCATGCCCTGAAGGATGTAAGCGGCCAGCCCGCCGAGCGCGAAAATGACGAAAGCCTTTTCGCGGAAGGCATCGAAGATTTCCGAAAAAGCATTGCGGATCGAGAAGGCAGGGGGCCGATGCGGCGGGCGATGCGCCACGACGCGGTGCTGGGCCGCCGCCGAACCGATGACCGAAAGCGCGATCAGGCCCGCCCCGAACATCCCGTAGAGCGCATAGCCTTCGGGCTGGAGCTGGGATTGCGGGGTGGGCAGGAACAGGGTGAAGGTCAGCACCATCATCAGCAGGCCGCCAAGCCAGCCCGACAGGAAGCGATAACGGAACAGCGTGGTGCGTTCATCGTAATCGTCGGTGATTTCGGGCACCAAGCTGACCGACGGCACTTCGCAGGCCGACAGGAGCAGGCGCACGCCGACGGCCAGTGCGACGATATCCCAATAGCCCGGCGCGCCGGTAAAGGGCGGCGACCACAGGAGGGTCCACAGAACGGCCAGCGGGATCGGAGCGAGATAAAGCCACGGCAAGCGGCGGCCCCATTTCGTATAGGTACGGTCCGACAGATGGCCGAGAAGCGGATCGACCAGCGCATCGATCAGCAGCGCTGTCGCCAGCGCCGCCCCGACCGTGCTGGCGTCCACGCCGAGAACGAGATTGTAGAAGGGCAGCAGAAAGAAGCTGAAGCCCGAATCCTTCACGCCGAAGGCCACGGCCCCGAAGCCGTGGGCCAGCTTCAGACGCTGGGGGAGGGGGCCTTTGACGAAGGGCATCAGGGCGCTTTCTGTGCCTCCCTGGCCTGCGCTTCCATCGCTTCGAGAGAGGCCAGCAGGCCGGGTTCTTCGGGGTCCCAGCTATGGCGCGGGCCGACTGTCAGACCGCCGTCCACCAGCAGCGAGGTTCCGGTTACGAAGCTGGCTTCCTCGCTGGCGAGGAATGCGACCGCATTGGCGATATCCATCGACTGGCCCCCGCGCGCCACGGGCTGGGCGTTGGCGGACATCTGCGCGATCGCGGCCTTGGCCATCGCTTTCATCTCGCCCGTCAGTTCCAGGCTGGCGGTGAAGATATTGGTGTTGATGAAGCCGGGCTGGACCGCGTTTACGCGAATGCCGTGTCGTGCAAGGTCGGTCGCCGCGCATTTGGTGAGATGCAACACGCCCGCCTTGGCCACGGCATAGGCGGTGGGGGAGTAGCCCGGGCCGACGGCCGCCACGCTGGATACATTGACGATGCTGGCACCCTTGCGCCCCTTCATATGCGGGACGGCATAACGGATGCCGAAGGCCACGGACCGCAGCAGCAGGTCCATCGTGCGGTCCCAGTCATCCGGTTCCATTTCGGAGATGTCGGCACGGGTGCCGCCGGCGCCGGCATTGTTGAAGACGACGTCGATACCGCCCGTTTCATCGCCTGCGCGGTCCATCAGCGCCTTTATGGCAACAGGATCGCAGACATCGCATCGGGCAAAGCGCACGTCACCCGGAGTATCGGCGGCCAGTTTCTCGCCCCCGTCGATATCGATATCGGCGGCGAAAACGATGGCACCTTCGCTGGCGAACAGCGCGGTTGCAGCAGCGCCGATTCCCGACGCTGCGCCAGTAACGATTACGGTCTTGCCCGAGAATCGCATGCCTACTCTCTCCCCGAATTTCTCCGTTTCAAGCTTAGGGGAGCGCTGCGCCGCGTCAACGCATTCCGGCTGACGTTACGGCAATGCGGACCGTCGCCAGTGGTCTTGCACATGCCATGCGAATCACCCTAACGTAAGCGTCAACATACCGCTGCTTTAGAAGAGAGGATTCGGCACATGTCCGACAGCGATCTGGAAGCCTTCCGCGCGGAAACGCGTGAATGGCTCGAGGCCAACTGCCCACCCGAAATGCGTGAACCCGTCCGTGACGAGGGCGATGTCTATTGGGGCGGCCGCAATGCCAGCTTCAAAAGCGACGCGCAGAAAGCCTGGTTCGAGGCGTGCCGCGACAAGGGCTATACCGTGCCCGAATGGCCCAAGGCCTATGGCGGTGCGGGCCTGACCCCGCCCGAAGGCAAGATCCTGCGCCAGGAAATGGCGCGCATCAACGCCCGCCCGCCCCTGTCCAGCTTCGGCATCTGGATGCTTGGCCCGGCGCTGCTGCATTTCGGCACCGAAGGCCAGAAGCAGAAGTTCCTCAACGAAATCGCGCGCGGCGAAATCCGCTGGTGCCAAGGCTATTCCGAGCCGGGCAGCGGTTCCGACCTAGTTTCGATGCAGACGTTCGGTGAAGACAAGGGCGACCACTGGGTGGTCAACGGCCAGAAGATCTGGACGTCCTATGCCGACGAAGCCGACTGGATTTTCTGCCTCGTCCGCACGGACAAGGAGAACAAGTACCAGGGCATCACCTTCATGCTGTTCGACATGGAGAACGAGGGCGTCAGCACCAAGCCGATCAAGCTGATCAGCGGCAACAGCCCGTTCTGCGAAACCTTCATGGACGATGTCACCGTCCCCAAAAGTTATGGCGAGGACATTCCCGGCTATGTCGGCGAGATCAACCGCGGCTGGGACGTGGCGAAATATCTGCTCGGCCACGAGCGCGAGATGATTTCGGCTACCGGCGGCGGCGACCGTGCCTCTTCGCTGGGTGCCGTGACGTCGCGTGCGGGCCTGCTGGATCCGGTGCTGCGCGCCGAAATGGCCATGTTCGATGTGGATGCCTTGTCCTTCACCGCGATGAGCGAGAAGTTCATGGATGAACTGAAGGCCCGGAAGGGGCATCCCGCCCAGCCCAACATGCTGAAATATGCCGGGACCGAGCTGAACAAGCGCCGCCACGAACTGCTGATGGCAGCGGGCGGCAGTGCGGCGCTGGAATGGGAAAGCGAAGAGAGCAACGGCGGCAAGACCGCCCGCAGCTGGCTGCGCACCAAGGCCAATTCCATCGAAGGCGGTACGAGCGAGGTCATGCTCAACGTCATTTCCAAACGTATTCTCGACCTGCCGGGAGCCTGATCGATGCCTCTGTATTACGACGACGACCAGACGATGCTGGCCGAAACCGCCAACCAGTTCATGGCGGAAGAAGGGTCGATCAAGAACCAGCTGCGCCACTGGCGCG
The DNA here is from genome assembly GCF_056859455.1 of Qipengyuania sp. L-5Y. Classification (NCBI taxonomy): domain Bacteria; kingdom Pseudomonadati; phylum Pseudomonadota; class Alphaproteobacteria; order Sphingomonadales; family Erythrobacteraceae; genus Qipengyuania; species Qipengyuania sp. L-5Y. The sequence goes on from NZ_JBSXOM010000029.1 coordinate 114,156, forward strand.
ACCGCAACTGCAAGGACGGTTTCGGCCATGCCCTGTGGAAGCAGTTCGGCGAAATGGGCTTCACCGGCATGCTGGTGGGCGAAGACGACGGCGGGCTCGGCATGGGCCAGGTGGAAGCGAACATCGTGCTCGAGGAAATCGGGCGCAATCTGACGCCGTCGCCCTTCCTGTCGTCTTCCGTGCTGGCTGCGACTGCGCTCAAGCACGGAAGCAACGATGTGAAGGGCCGCTGGCTTCCGGACCTGATTTCGGGTGACAAGGTCTATGCCGTCGCGATCGACGAAGGGCCCAAGCACCGGCCCGAAACGATTGCCTGCAAGGCCGAGAAATCGGGCAATGGCTTTCGCCTGTCGGGCAAGAAGGATTTCGTGGTCTATGGCGCCAGCAGCGAGATGATCGTGGTGGCTGCCCGGACTTCGGGCAGTGACAGCGACGACGAAGGCGTGACCCTGTTCGCCGTGCCGCAGGACGCCGCGGGCATGAGCCACGACAGCGTGCGCCTGGTCGACAGTTCGATGGCCAGCCACATCACCTTCGACGGCGTGGAGCTGGACGGCGATTCCGTGATCGGCGAAGTCGACGGCGGGCGCGAAGTCCTCAACGCCATGCTGATGGCGGGCCGCGTCGGTTCGGCAGCGGAAGGCGTGGGCGTCGCCCGCGGCGCGATGGACATGACGGTGGATTACCTGCGCCAGCGCAAGCAGTTCGGCAAGGTGATCGGCGAATTCCAGGCGCTGCAGCATCGCGCCGCGCATCTCTATTCCGAAGTCGAGATCGCCCGCGCGGTCACGATCAAGGCAGCCCAGCTTGTCGACGGCGGCAGCGAAAAAGCCGATCTGATGGCATCGGTCGCCAAGGCCAAGGTGGCCAAGGTGGCGGGACTGGCCGTGCGCGAAGGCGTGCAGATGCATGGCGGCATCGGCATGACCGACGAATACGATATCGGGCTCTACATGAAGCGCGACCGGGCGCTGCAGGAATTCCTGGGCGACCAGTATTACCACGCCGGCCGCGTTGCCGAGCTGAGCGGTTATTGAGCGGGAGAGACATGATGACGCTTGAAGACCTGTTCAGCCTCAAGGGGCGCGTTGCGCTCGTCACGGGCGGGAGCCGCGGCATCGGCAAGATGATCGTCGAAGGCTTCCTCGCCGCCGGGATCGAGCGCGTTTACATCAGCGCGCGCAAGATCGACGAGATCGAGGAAACCTGCGCCGAGCTGGGCGACAGGGTGATCGGCATCCAGGGCGATCTGTCGACGATCTCGGGCATCGAGGCGCTGGTGGAAGAGCTGTCGAGCCGCGAGAGCAAGCTCGATATCCTTGTCAACAATGCCGGGGCGGCCTGGGGCGTCGACTATCTTGAGTTCCCGGAAGCGGGCTGGGACAAGGTCATGGACCTCAATGTGAAGACGCCGTTCTTCCTGACCCAGAAACTGCACACGCTGCTGACCGCCGCCGCCAGTGCGGACAAGCCGGGCAAGGTGATCAACATCACCTCGATCGACGGGCAGCGGGTCAATCCGTGGGAGACCTACAGCTACCAAGCGTCGAAGGCTGCGCTCATCCACCTGACCCGCCGGATGGCGGCGCGGCTGGTGAAGGACCACATCTACGTCACCAGCCTGGCACCGGGGGCTTTCCCGTCCAGCATGAACCGTGCAGCGCGCGACCATGAGGAGAAATCGGCCGCCGGCATTCCGAGCAAGCGCGTGGGCGACAAGCTGGATATGGGCGGCACCGCCGTATACCTCGCCAGCAGGGCCGGGGACTATACCATCGGCGAGACGCTGACGGTCGATGGCGGCATTGTGAATGCTCTGCTTCCGACCCACTTTGCCGATCCGGGATAAGGGTTCGAACCGTTGATCCGATAAGCGCCACTACCCGTTGAAGGAGAGCGGAATTTCCTTGCGGGTGGCGTTGCTGCCAAGCTAACTGGCGCGAATATTTTTCAAGCAGTCAGCCGGCATTCGCCAGCGGTGAGGGGTCGATAAAGTGCGTAGTGTTTCCGTCCGTGCCATCAGTGCAGCACTGTGCTGCGTTCTCGTAACCGCGTGCGGCGGTGACGATTCGCCGACCCCGACCCCCACCGAAAGCCCGACGCCCGGGCCCTCGCCGAGCCCCACGCCGACGCCGACCGAAGTCGATTTCGATTTCTCGACCGATTTCACGTCGAGCATCACCAACTCGGCCTATGCCTTCGCCTATTTCGCGCCGGAAGGCGGCACCGAAGTGTGGAGCGACGGTTCGCGCCGCAACGGCCAGAGCACGATCACATATGAGGTCGCGCCGGAGAACGTCGAATACACTTGGCCCGACACGCTCGAGCTGGAAAGTTTCACGGCAGCAAACCTGCTGAATTCGTCCCCCACGATCAGGACGTATCGCAAGGGAACCACGGACGGGCTCCAGATGGAGCTGCCGTTCGAGCACGTTCTGCGCGTCGCCTATGAAAAGTCGCAGTCATTCATCCGCGACACGGTGCCCGGCACGCTGCGCAGCTTCCGCTATGCGCTGTTCTTCAATCCGGTCACCACGGATACCACTATCACGGCCAACCTTTCCTATACCGGCACGCCGCAGGCGACCGGCGGCGAGGCAGGCGTAACGCCGTCCGGCGCCATCACGTCGCCCGAAACCACTTTGGTCGTCGGTCCTGACGGGAACAACATCAAGATCAACGGCACGATCCGTATTCTGGAAACCGTCAATGGCAATAACGTCGTACGGGCCGTTCTCCCCATTTCCGGGAACGTGGGTACCAACGGATTCTTCAATGGGCTGATCGAGGACGAAGCCAATGGCTTCGCCGGCAATTTCGTCGGATCGCTCGCCGGACCTTCGCGCGAGGAAGTGTTCGTCGTCTTCTATGTCGTCAAGGTGGACGATGAAGGCGAGGAAGACGAAGACGATGTGCGCAAGTACATCGGATCGCTGATCGGCAGCTGATCCATAACCGGACGGGCAGGGCGACAGGCCCGCCCGTCTGCTAGTTCATGAGTTCGCGAACGAACGGGATCAGCCCGGTCTGGCGCTGGCGCTTCATGCGTTCGGCATCGAGAATTTCGCGCACTTTCGCAAAACACGCGTTCACATTTTCATTGATGACGACGTAGTCGTAAGCATCCCAGTGGCTGATTTCCGCGCGCGCACGTTCCATGCGGGCGGCGATTACATCGTCGGCATCGGTACCCCGGCTACGCAGCCGCCGTTCCAGTTCGGCGATGCTTGGCGGGAGGATGAACACCCGGACGACGTCCTGCTGATCCTTCTGGTAGAGCTGCTGCGTACCCTGCCAGTCGATGTCGAACAGAAAGTCCTGGCCTTCCTTGAGCGCGCCGCGGATCCGCCCCTTGGGGGTGCCGTAGCGATGGCCGAACACGGGCGCCCATTCGTAGAAATCGTCTTCCTCGACCATGCGGTCGAATTCGGCGTCATCGACGAAATAATAATGCACCCCGTCGATTTCGCCCGGACGAGGAGGGCGGGTCGTCGCGCTGACCGACAGTTTGATCTCTTCGTCGGCGCCCAGCAACATGCGGCTGATCGTCGTCTTGCCTGCACCGCTGGGCGATGAAAGGATGAAGAGCAGGCCCCGCCGGGCCAGTTTGTCGTGCGAAATCGTGGAATCGGTCATGCGCGCTGTTGGCGCATGAGGCACAGGCGAATCAAGTCCTGCCGACGGATAAGTTTCAGTTCTTGTCGTCGCGCCCGGCCTGCCTGCGCAAGGACCGGTCGCCTTCTCTGCGGGCCTTGCGTTTCGACTGACTGCGGTCGAACAGCACTTTCAGGGCAAGGCCGGTGCCCACCACCAAGGCCCCCGGAACAGAACGGGTAGCGACTTTGGTCACGCCGTAAGCCGCCAGCGTTTGCAACACGGAGCGGTTTTCGACCGCTTCCTTGGCAAACTTCGTGCCGTACTGTTTGCCAAGGACGGCTTTCTCAACCGCCATCCGCGACAGGCGCCCGGCACTGCGCAGCGCAATGTCATGAATGATGAGATTGGTTGCGGGGTTCGTGCTGGGCCCGGCGACCACGTGCCGATGTCTCGCGGCGCGATCGGGTGCACTGATGGGTTCACCGACCATGTCGGTGATGTGATCTGGTTTGTCCTGCCTGTTTTTCCGGCGTTTCGCCATGTCCTGCCCCGCTTGCCGGGACGGCCCGGCGCCTACTTCTTGCGGCCGAAATCGACCGTGACGACATTCGAACCGTCGTCTGCTCCCTTAACGCCTTCCTCTGCGGCCTGTTCCGTACCGTCATTGTCGGGATGTTCGGTTGGAGCGGGGGCCATGTCGTTGACAGTGGCCTGAAACTGGAGCCCGAAATCCACGGCAGGATCGACGAACTGCGTGATAGCCGCGTAAGGAATGTCCAGTTCTGCCGGCACCTGATTGAACGACAGGCCGACGGCAAAACCGTCTTCCCGGACATTGAGGTTCCAGAATTTGTTCTGGAGCACGATCGTCATTTCGTCAGGGAACCGTTCGCGCAGGCTGGCCGGGATGGATACGCCCGGAGCATGTGTCTTGAAGGTGATGTAAAAGTGATGGGCGCCGGGAAGTTCGCCGCCACCATCTTCGATTTCACTCAGCACACGCCCGACGACGGCGCGCAAGGCTTCCTGGACGATGGAATCGTAAGGGATCAGGCTGTCGGGCGTCTCTTCGCTCATGCGCTGCTAGGTGGAGCGAGGCGCGTCATGGGTCAAGCGCTTTAAGCGCGCCTTTACCCTGCCGATATGCGCAATTTCTTGCGCCCCGCCCGCCACCGCTCTAGCGCGGCTGCCATGCGTACAGGCCGTATCGAGCGTAACACTGCGGAAACCAATATTCTTGTGGACGTCAATCTCGACGGCACAGGAAGCTATGACGTCGCAACGGGCATCGGTTTCCTCGACCACATGGTCGAACAATTTGCGAAACATTCGCTGATCGACGTGACCCTGAAGGTGGAAGGTGATCTGCATGTCGATCAGCATCATACGACCGAGGACAGCGCATTGGCGCTCGGCCAGGCACTGTCCGCCGCTCTGGGCGATAAAGGCGGTATCGCGCGTTATGGCAGTGCCTATTCGCCCATGGACGAAACGCTGGCCCGGGTAGCGCTCGACATTTCCGGGCGACCCTATCTCGTGTGGCGCGCAGGCTTCAGCCAGGAAAAGCTGGGCGAGTGGGACACCGAGCTGATCGAGCACTGGTTCCATTCGGTCGCGCAGACCTGCGGCCTGACGCTGCATGTCGAACTGCTATACGGCACCAACAACCACCATATCTGCGAGGCGATCTACAAGGGCTTTGCCCGTGCTATGCGGGCTGCGGTCGAAGTCGATCCGCGCAAGGGCGGCACGATCCCGAGCACGAAAGGGCAGTTGGGTGGCTGAGATAGTCGCCCTCGTTGATTACGGCGCGGGCAATCTGCACTCGGTCGAGAACGCGCTCCGCAAGGTGGGCGCGACGGTAAAGGTCACCGCTGACCCGGACGTGCTGCGCGCGGCAGACCGTATCGTTCTGCCGGGCGTCGGGTCGTTCCGGGCCTGCGCCGAAGGACTGCGGGCCGAACAGGGCGTGATCGAAGCGATGCACGAACGTGTCTTCGTCGGCGGGGCGCCCTTCCTGGGCATTTGCGTCGGCATGCAGTTGCTCGCCGCGCGGGGGCTGGAACACGGCGAGACACCGGGTCTCGGCTGGATCGACGGGACCGTTCGTCTGATCGAGCCGATCGATACCAGCGTAAAGGTGCCGCATATGGGCTGGAACGATGTGGCACCCCTGCCGCATGCACGAAGGCACGAAGTCGTTGCCGAAGGCGAAGCCTATTTCCTGCATTCCTACCACTTCAAGGCGCGTTACCGCGAAGATGTGCTGGCGATGAGCGATCATGGCGGCGGGCTGGTGGCGGCAGTGGGCCGCGACAATGTGGTCGGCGTGCAGTTCCATCCCGAAAAGAGCCAGGCCTACGGGCTGGACCTGTTGAGCAAGTTTCTGGAGTGGAAGCCGTGATCGTTTTCCCCGCAATCGACCTGAAGGGCGGCGAAGTCGTCCGCCTTGCCGAAGGCGATATGGACCGCGCGACGGTCTATGGCGATGATCCGGCCGCGCAGGCCAGACTTTTCGACGCTGCCGGGGCAGGCCATCTGCATGTTGTCGATCTGGACGGCTCGTTCGCGGGTTCGGCGCAGAACCGCGAAGCGGTGGAGGCGATCGTCGCGGCATTCCCGGGTTATGTGCAATTGGGCGGTGGCATTCGCACGCCAGCTGATGTCGAAGGCTGGTTCGAGGCGGGCGTTGCGCGCATCGTGATCGGGACCGCGGCGCTGAAAGATCCGCAATTCGTCAAGGACATGGCCCGCGAGTATGAAGGCGGCATAGTCGTAGCGGTCGATGCGCGCGACGGCATGGTCGCGACCGATGGCTGGGCCGAAGTTTCCGATGTGTCGATTGTCGACATGGCGCGCCGGTTCGAAGACGCGGGAGTTGCCAGCCTGCTGTTCACCGACATCGGGCGCGATGGCCTGCTTAAGGGCGTGAACATCGACGCGACCGTCGATCTCGCGAGGCGCGTCGATATCCCGGTCATCGCCAGCGGCGGCGTGAAGGGGCTCGACGACATCCATGTCCTTTCGCTCTACGCCAATGAAGGCATCGAAGGGGTCATCACCGGGCGGGCGCTCTATGACGGGCGCCTGGACCTTGCGGCAGCGCTCGCCATGGCGGCACGGCAATGAGGGTGAGGGTTTTGCCATGACCGTGAGGGTTCGCGTCATCCCCTGTCTCGATGTGCGCGACGGGCGCGTGGTGAAGGGCGTCAATTTCGTCGATCTCAAGGATGCGGGCGATCCGGTAGAACAGGCCCAGGCCTATGACCGGGCAGGCGCCGACGAGCTCTGTTTTCTCGATATTTCGGCCAGTCATGAAGGACGCGGCACGCTCCTCGACATGGTACGCCGCACGGCGGAGTTCTGTTTCATGCCGCTGACCGTCGGAGGCGGCGTGCGCAGTGTCGAGGATGCCCGCGCATTGCTGCTGGCCGGCGCCGACAAGGTCGCCGTCAATTCGGCTGCCGTATCCCGCCCTGAACTGGTGCGGGAGATTGCCGAAAAGTTCGGCAGCCAGTGCGTGGTTGCCAGTGTCGATGCCCGCGCCGCAACGAGCGGTTCGGTGCGCGGCTGGGAGATATTCACCCATGGCGGACGCAAGCCGACCGGTATCGATGCCATCGAACACGCGGTCAGGCTGGCGGAACTGGGCGCGGGGGAATTGCTGGTCACATCGATGGATGGCGACGGCACCAAGCAGGGATACGATGTCGAACTGACTAGGGCGATCGCGGATTCGGTTTCCGTGCCGGTGATCGCCAGCGGAGGCGTCGGCACGCTAGAGCATCTGGTGGAAGGCGTGACGCGCGGCCACGCCAGTGCCGTTCTGGCCGCCTCGATCTTTCATTTCGGGGAACATACCATCGCCGAAGCGCATGCTGCCTTGCGCGCGGCTGGGTTGCCGGCGCGCGGTTAGGGGGTTTCGTCCCGCGGCGGGACGACCCGACTTGATTGCAGGCGCCAGGCAAAGAAGGTGGTAAGGGCGCCCCATGACCCTCCAGTTCGTCTCGCTTGCTGCGCATATTGCGAATATCGGAGGTTCCACTGCCATGCACCTGCAAATGGTCGAACCCAGTGCCATGGTGCTGGTTCTGATCGGGCTAGCCGGTGTGGTGGTCGGGCGTTTCCTGCTGGGACGTAACCCGGATTGACGCTGTAAGGGCGGTCCGTGCATAGCGCGGGTCATGGAAACGCTATCCCGCCTCGAACAGACGATCGCGCAGCGACGTACGGCCGATCCGTCCCAGAGCTATGTCGCGAGCCTCCATGCCAAGGGCCTGCCGCAGATCGCCCGCAAGCTGGGCGAGGAAGGCGTCGAAGCCGCGGTTGCAGTCCTTTCGGGAAGCGGTGAGGAACTGGTCGGCGAAGCAGCCGATATTCTCTTCCACCTGATTGTCGCCCTGAATGCGCGCGACGTTCCGCTTGCCGATGTTCTGGCCGAACTCGACCGGCGCGAGGGCGTTTCGGGTATCGAGGAAAAAGCCAGCAGGAGCGCGTAATGCCGATCGATCCGACCCAGCCGTATGACGACGACAATATCTTCGCCAAGATCTTGCGGGGCGAGATACCATCGAACAAGGTCTACGAGGACGAGTGGGCTTACGCCTTCGAAGATATCAATGCGCAGGCGCAGGTCCATGTGCTGGTCATTCCCAAGGGGCGATATGTCAGCTGGGACGATTTCAGCGCAAAGGCGGGGCCGGACGAGATCGCCGGTTTCGTCCGCGCTGTCGGCAAGGTCGCCCGCGATCTTGGGCTGGTGGAGCCCGGTTATCGCATGATGGCGAATATCGGCGCGCACGGGGGCCAGGAGGTCCCGCATCTGCATGTCCATCTCTTCGGCGGCGAGCCGCTGGGGCCGATGATTGCGAGGGGACGCGGGGCGGGCAAGTAAGTCGACCCGGTCCTGCGGCGAAGCCGGAAAGAGGTTGACCGAATCCCCGGGGCCGGTTAACGGGCCGCTTGATTTCGGCGCGTCGGAGCACCATCTCCGGCGCGCATTTATTTCACGAGAGACATCATGAAGATCCGCAACAGCCTCAAGTCGCTCAAGAGCCGTCATCGCGATTGCCGCGTGATCCGCCGCCGTGGGCGCACCTATGTTATCAATAAGACCAACCGCCGTTTCAAGGCCCGCCAGGGCTAATTGCGGCTCCGCCCGATAAGGGCGGATGCGTTGTTCGACCGGCCCGGCTCCGATGAGGAGTGCGGGCCGTTCGTGTTTGAGGTGGCGTGATGCAGGTCGAAGCGGTCGTGTTCGATGTGGGGCGAGTGCTCTATCAATGGCGTCTCGCCCAGCTGTTCGAGAAGATCGTCGACGATCCGGTGCGTTTACAGACACTGCTCGATGACGTCGTGACCGAGGAATGGCATTTCCAGCACGATCAGGGAAAACCTCTGTCGGAAATGGTGCCGGAACGGATCGCGCAGTTCCCCGATTTCGAACCGGAAATCCGTGCTTATGCCGCGCGTTTCAACGAAACCATTCCGGGGCCGGTGCCCGGCAGTCATGCGCTGGTGGATCGGCTCGACAGACGCGGTGTGCCGCTATTCGCGATCACCAATTTCGGACATGAATTCTGGGCGGGCTTCAGGCCCACGGCACCCATATTCGATACGTTTCGCGATATCGTGGTGTCGGGTACGGAAAAGCTGGCCAAGCCCGACGCGGCAATCTTCGATCTTGCCGAGACGCGGTTCGGCTATCCGGCAGAAGCGATGCTCTTCATCGACGACAATCACGCCAATATCGAAGGTGCGGCGAACTGCGGCTGGCAGGTGCATCATTTCGTCGATGCGCCTCGACTGGAGGCTGATCTCGAGAGGCGGGGGCTGATATGAAAAAGACCCCGGCCTGAGCCGGGGTCCTGAGTTGCCACCCGATGGAGAGGGGTGGGGATCGACTGGATCATGCGTTGCACTTGGCAAGATTGTCGGCATCCAGCGCTTCATCCTTGGCCGTGAAGGATGTGATCTGGCCATGTTCGCGCTGCAGTTCGCGGCAGACGCGGAGCGGGCGCGAGTTGCTTTTCTGCGCGACACAGGTGGTGCCCTTGCAAGCCCAAGCCACGCCGCCAGCGATAGTGGTCGATGTCTTGGTCACCGGCTGTGCCAGTTCGACGGTGTAGAACATGGAGCCGGATTTTGCTTCCGCGCTGGACGGGGCGATGGCGGCGCCGAAGATGAGCGTGGTGTAAGCAAATGCGGCCGCAAGCGCGCCGACATTGGTTGATCGCGAGAGAGTGGTCATGAGAAGTCCCTTTCTAATTGCAAATTTTTCAACGGAGATTGCTGTTGTTGCAACTAGGTTGCAATTCGCAACTTATCCTGAAAGACCGGATAGCGACATAGGTTTCGTAATGCAACCTAAATTTGAAGAATTTGGCAAAATGGTTTTTTGCGCTAGATAGGTTTCTGGAAAAGGACTGAAATTATGGGCGAGATCCGCGAACCGCTGCGTGAACTGACCGAATGTGGCCTGCCACAGGCGTTGGAGGCGATGGGAGAACGATGGTCTTTCATGATTCTGCGCGCGAGTTTCAACGGGCTGCACCACTTCGAAGAATTTCTCACTGAACTGGGCATTGCCCGCAATATCCTGTCCAACCGTCTCGCCAAGCTGGTCGAAAACGGAATTCTCAAGCGGGACCCCTGTGCTGACGACAAGCGCAAGATCGAATATCGCCTGACCGAAAAAGGGCTGGACCTGCTCCCGGCCATGGTGGCTCTGCGCCAGTGGGGGCAGAAATACGGCGCAGAAGTGGTCGAAAATCCTGTGCTCGTCGACGAACGCGACCGGCTGCCGATCGGGCCGACGTCGATCCTCAGTCACGATGGCCGCATTCTCGGCCCGGCAGACCTTCACCTCGTCGAACGGAACAATCTCGGAATTCGTGCGGATGGATCAAAAGCCGAGGGCGGCGAGCCGATCGATCGGGGCGACGTCGTACAATTTACCGGCGGGCAGAAGACCAAGAACGCTGCTTGAGCAGTATGTACCCGCACAATCGGGCGAGGAGCCCCTGCTCACAGTGGTCTATCGCGCTGCAGCGCCTCTGATTCCGTAATCGATCCTTATTCTCACCCATTCGCCCACCATGGGGCGACCGCCTTTTTGCGGTGGGCGGACCTTGAATTGCCATGCCGCCGCCTGGACCGCGCGGCCAATGCCCGAGCCCTGAGGCGATTCGCCGACGATCACGCAATCTTCCACGCGGAAGTCGGGAGCGGTCCTGCAGTCGATCAGGCCCCAGCCGGGGCCTTGGGCAGTAGAAAGATAACCGGCCAGTTCATCATCATACGGTCGCCTGTACCAGCGAGCGGCATATAGCGGTTCGCCATTGGGCCCGCTGCCGGCGATGCGCGGCGTGTCCCCGGGGGCGGGAGTGTCTGGCGGGCCATAGGCCTGCGCGGGCGGACCCTGCGCCGGGGAAGCGGACGGCGCCTGTCTCGGCGTCTCCTGGAGCGAGAAATCGTTCCGCAGGATCGGTCTGGGGACTGGCACTGGCTGCGAAACGGGCGGCTGCGGTGTCGTTTCGTCCTGGGGTGGCTGTTCAGCAGTGGGCTGTTGCGGCGCTGGCGCCGGCGCGGCGGCAGAAGGTGCCGGGGCTTCGTCAGGCTGGTCTGCCTCATCGGGGGCCGACGTGAAAGCAACCAGCGTGTCGCGAACCTGACCTGCCTGCTCTTTCACCGATCCAAGTGAAAGCAGTATAAGAACCAACAGGGCTTCGAGCGCCAGTGCCAGCGCCAGTGCGGGCAACCGCTGGCGCAGTTCGGGACGTAGTTCGCCATAGCGTCGCCGCAGCGAATCGATCGGGGTGGTGCGTTCTGTCACGGATACTGCGGCGTTCTGACGTCAATGCCTCTAGCCGGCGCAAGCCGACAATTCATGCCTACCCCACGTATTTCCGCATGGGCCAAACGATGCGCAGTTACAAGAAAAGCATAGGGGCGTGTGAATATCACCGCTCAGTGCCACCGTGACGTCATCGTTAAAACGATCTCAACACGTCGCCGTCACAAAATGGCATTTCGCGAATCCAACCCTGCAGCGCGGACGGGCCATTGTGATCGAAATCGAAGTTCAGAATGAAACGCACCAGGACGTGCATCGTATCAAAGCGATGTGTGTGCCGCGCATTGGCGAAGGCATCCGACTGAAAGAGCCGAACGGGCAATGGGCGTCCTACGACATTCTCGATGTCTGGTATCAACAGGCCGAATTCGGCGAAATATGGGTGCCGTACATTCATGTCCGCATGACCCCGGAAGAACTGAAGGCGATCGAGATGTCGCGGGCGAACCCGCTGGTCGATCGCGGTCAGCAGATGCCGATCGAGGATTTCCTCAAGAAATTCGAAGGCGATTACGAACACGAAACGGTCAGGCTCAACCTCGACATGAGCGAGGATTGATCGCCACGCGTCATGGCGCTGCGGTCGAGGGCCATCAGGCTCTGGGCGCCTGTCTGCGATAACTGAGCGCCTCAGCAACATGGATCCGGCCGACTTCCTCTGCACCGGCGAGATCGGCGATCGTACGCGCCACGCGAAGCATGCGCGTATAGCTGCGTGCCGACAGGCGCATGGCTGTTGCCGCCTGCATAAGTAGTTGCCGCCCGGCCTCGTCAGGTGTGGCAAAATGTTCCAGCGCGTCCCCTTCGAGATCCGCATTGGTCCGGGCCTTCGTCGCATCGAACCGGGCTGTCTGCCGCTCTCGCGCCTGTGACACGCGCGCGGCAACTTGTGCGCTCCCCTCTGCCGGGGGCGGAAGGGCAAGGTCGGCGGCGCTGACCGGATCGACCTCGACATGCAGATCGATCCTGTCGAGCATGGGGCCGGAAACCTTGCTCTGATAATCGGCGGCACACCGCGGCGCCCGGCTACAGGCCAGCGCGGCATCGCCCAGATGGCCGCAGCGACATGGGTTCATAGCCGCGACAAACTGGACGTTGGCGGGAAAGGACACGTGCGCATTGGCACGCGCAACATCGACCTTGCCTGTCTCGAGCGGCTGTCGCAGCGAATCGAGCACGGCACGCTGGAATTCCGGCAATTCATCGAGGAACAGGACGCCCAGATGCGCGAGGCTGACCTCGCCTGGCTTGACCCGCAACCCTCCGCCAGTGAGCGCTGCCATGCTCGCCGAATGGTGCGGCGCGCGAAACGGACGGGCGCGGCTGATACGCCCTTCTTCCAGCGTTCCGGCCACGGACTGCACCATGCTGACCTCCAGTGCTTCCGACGGCGAAAGCGGAGGGAGAATGCCGGGAAGGCAGCTGGCCAGAAGGCTCTTGCCCGCGCCGGGAGGCCCGATCATCAGGAGATTGTGTCCGCCTGCCGCAGCGATTTCCAGCGCGCGCTTTGCAGTTTCCTGCCCTTTGACCTGCTTGAGATCGCTACCGACCGGTTCGCTTTCGACCACGCCGGGTTCCGGATCGGGCAGACGCTGAGTTCCCTTCAGATGATTGAGCAGACTGGCGAGATCGGGGGCCGCGCATACCGGGACTTCGCTCGCCCAGCGTGCTTCCGACCCCTGAGCCCTGGGGCAGATAAGTCCGATTTCCTGCTCGCTTGCATGGATGGCGGCGAGCAGGACGCCCGGCGAGGGTACGATTCGCGCGTCGAGCGCCAGTTCCCCTACCGCGATCCAGTCGCCCAACTGTTCCGCATCCGTGACCCCCATTGCGGCAAGCAGGGCGAGTGCGATGGGAAGATCGTAATGCGATCCTTCCTTCGGCAGGTCGGCCGGGGACAGATTGATGGTGATTCGCTTGGGCGGCAAGGCAAGCCCCATGCTCGACAGCGCGGCGCGAACGCGTTCCTTGCTTTCGCCGACGGCCTTGTCCGCCAGCCCGACGATATTGAACTTGGGCAAGCCCGGCGCGACGGAGCATTGCACCTCTACGCTGCGCGCTTCCAACCCTAGATAAGCGACCGTTTTTACTAGTGCGACCAGAGTTAACCCCCACCCCGAATTCGCCCGTGTGATGACGGCAAGCCAGACGAATGTCGAGCGGAAAGCGGGTTCAGAACCACGGCGAAGAATCATGCCTAACAACACTTTAGGCATATGCATTGGCAAGCTGGAAACTTGCCCTGCTGCACGCATGCGGGATGTTTCGCTTTGCTGCGCTCCTGCTGTCCGCCCTCGGCGCCCTGATCGCATCGCCGATTTCCGCGCAATCGCTGGCGCTGGTCAATCTGCCAGTGGTGTATGTGTCGATATCCTCCGTACAAAAGACACATCAGGGGCAGGCGATCGCTTCGACCGGGGCAGCCCGACCGACGGTCCCGCAACATGCAGAAACCCTGCAGTTCGCTGCGATCCGCCCGCAAGCCTATGAGGCTGCGGCCTTGCCCGCCTGGACACCGCCCGCATTCGTCGACCGCCGTTTCCGCAGTTATCGCAACGGCATCGCACAATATGGGCCGTTCCTCGTACTCGACGACAGGCGGGTGGCCATGATCGGTGAAACCGATGCTTCCACGCCCGGCCAGTTTCGCGCGATGTTGAGGGATTTCCCCCGTCTGCGCCAGCTCGACTTGGTCGAATGTCCGGGCACCCAGGACGATCGCGCAAATCTCAGGTTGGGGCGCATGATTCGCGCTGCGAGGCTGGTAACTCATGTTCCGGCCATCGGGTCGGTACGGTCGGGCGCGGTCGAGCTTTTCTTCGCCGGCGTTCAGCGGGACATCAGCCAGGGTGCCGAATTCGCAGTGCATAGCTGGATGGATCCCTATGGCCGCGAGGCGGGTGATTTCTCGATCGATTCACCGGAAAACCGGCAGTATCTCGATTACTATCGCGAAATGGGGATGAGCAGCGATCAGGCGCGTGCCTTTTACGATTTCACCAATTCCGTACCGCATCACGGCGCCTTGTGGCTTGGTGCCGGCGACATGCGCCGCTGGACTGGACACCCCCAGCCTGCCACGGTGCGCGCGCAGTCAAAGCCGGTGCAACCGGCCCCGAAACTGGCCTATGCCGACGTTACTTTCTCTTGACGACAAGGCGGGCTTCGCCTAATCGCGCGGCCCTGTAGGCGGTCGCTGGCAGCAGCGGCCCTTTTTGTTGGCGCGATTCGTACGTGCCGAAACTGAACGAAATTCTTTTGTAAGGACGATCCGATGAAGCGGACATTCCAGCCCTCGAACCTCGTGCGTGCACGCCGCCACGGTTTCTTCGCTCGCAAGGCTACTCCGGGTGGCCGCAAGGTTCTCCGCGCTCGCCGCGCCCGCGGCCGCAAGAAGCTCTGCGCGTGATATGAGCCGCTGCGCCTCAGGCGTGGCGACAATCACCGAAAATGCTGGCGGGCTCCCATTCGGGGGCCCGTTCGCGTATCTGGCTTCCATGCATCCATCTCTTTCCGTGATCGGCAAGCGCAGCGACTTCCTCGCTGCGAATCGGGGGTTGCGCGTTGCGCGCCCGGGATTCGTGCTGCTGGCCAATCCCAATGGCGGGAAGGGCATGCGGTACGGCATAACGGTGACCAAGAAGGTCGGTAACGCCGTGGTCCGCAACCGGATGAAGCGGCGCTTTCGCGAACTCCTGTGGGCGGCGCTGCCGGAAGGCGGGCTGCCCGACCATGACCACATCCTTATCGGCCGTGACGGCGGTGTGGAGCGTGATTTCGCTGCCTTGCGCACCGAACTGGCCGCGGCCCTCACCCGCGCCGCGGAAAACAAGGGTGACCGCCCGCGGCCGCCGCGTCACCGCCGGAGCCGCCGGGCATGAAGTATCCGCTCATCTGGATTGCCCGCTTCTGGCAGTTGGGGCCCAGCCTCATTCTGCCTTCCACCTGCCGCTATCAGCCATCCTGCAGCCAGTACGCCATAGAGGCGTTGACGAAATACGGTGCGATCAAGGGTGGATGGTTGGCGACGAAGCGTATAATGCGCTGCCACCCCTGGGGCGGTCATGGCCACGACCCGGTGCCCTAGCACTGTCTTGACAGGCTAAGACACCGCCCCACATTCAGATTTTCGACCGGACATAGACGGGACCGACCTTGGACAACCATCGCAACGTGATCATCGCCATTGCGCTTTCCTTCCTGCTGCTCGTGGGCTGGACTTCGGCGATGGACTTTTTCTATCCGCAGCCCGAACAGGCTCTGGTTCAGGACAAGGCCGATACCCCGGCCGAACAGGCTGCCATTGCCGATGGGCAGGCGCCCGCTGCGACGCGCCACACGCGCACCGGCGGGCTCGTCGATCCGGCGCTGCAGGCTCAGGAAAAAGCCGACCTCAAGACGGCGCTGGCCAGCCCGCAGCGTATCCGCATCGACGCACCGCGCGTTGCCGGCTCGATCAATCTGCGCGGCGGCGTGGTCGACGACGTGGTCCTCAAGGATCACATGGAAGGAACAGGCGACGACAGCGAGCCGGTACGCCTGTTCTCGCCGAACGGGACGCCCGCCCAGCAATTCGCGCAGTTCGGTTATCTCATCAACGGCACGCGCATTGCCGACGATGCCGTCTGGCAGGCCGATGGCCGTGTCCTCACCAGCGAAACGCCGGTGACGCTGACGCACGACCTGGGTGACGGCGTCAGCGCGTCGATCCGCTATTCGATCGACGACGAATACATGTTCACGGTCGAACAGAAAGTTACCAATACCGGGACGAACCCGGCGGTCGTTCAGCCCTATGGCTACGTCAACCGGACCAGCCGCACCGCGAGCGAGGATCTCTGGATCGCGCATTCCGGACCGATCGGCGTGTTCGCCGACGCGGCCGATTACGGCATCGATTACGACGATGTCGACGAAGCGCAGACCATCACACCGGCCGGTCGGCCGAGCTGGTCGGGCTTTGCCGATATCTACTGGCTGTCGGCCCTGGTGCCGCAGACCGGCAGCGCGCCGACCGCGACATTCCGGGCACTCGGTAACGAAATCTACCGTGCCGACATGATCTACGATGCGGTGACCCTTCCCGCAGGCCAGGCGCTGACGACCACGTCGCGGCTGTTTGCCGGGGCGAAGGAAAGCGTCGTGCTCGATCGTTATGAGGACGCTGGCCTGCAGAAATTCGGCCTCGCCATCGACTGGGGCTGGTTCCGCTGGTTCGAAAAGCCGATGCTGTGGCTGCTGCGTACGATCTACGAAGCCGTGGGCAATTTCGGCATCGCGATCATCGCGCTGACCTTCATCGTGCGCGGGCTCATGTTCCCGATCGCGCAGAAGGGCTTCGCGAGCATGGCCGAGATGAAGGCCATCCAGCCGAAGATGAAAGCCATCCAGGAAAAGTACAAGGACGACAAACAGAAGCAGCAGCAGGAGATCATGGCCCTGTACAAGCAGGAGAAGGTGAACCCTGTTGCCGGGTGCCTGCCCATGCTGTTGCAGATCCCGGTCTTCTTCGCGCTCTACAAGGTTCTGGTTCTCGGCATCGAGATGCGGCACCGCGAATTCCTCTGGATCAAGGATCTGGCCGCGCCCGATCCGGCAAACCTCGCCAATGCGCTCTCGCTCGTCGGCATTCAGGTGCCGCAGTTTCTGATGATCGTCTTCGGCATCGGCGTGCTGGCTGTCATGCTGGGCTTCACCATGTGGCTGACGTTCAAGCTCAACCCGAGTGCTATGGATCCGATGCAGCAGCAGATTTTCAACATCATGCCGTGGATCCTGATGTTCGTGATGGCACCGTTCGCGGCAGGGCTGCTGCTGTACTGGGTCACCTCGAACATCCTTACAGTGGCGCAGCAGAAGTACCTCTACTCACGGCATCCGCAGCTGCGCGCTGCCATAGACGAGGAAAAGGCAAAGAAGGCTGCCGAAGCCGAAGCGAAGGCCAGGGGATGAGCGACGAACAAGCAGCCGAACGGGCCGAGCTCGAACGGCGCGCGAACAAGCTGTTTTCGGGGCGGGTGGATTTTCTCCTCTCGGCCCCGCAGCTCAAGTTCCTGCCTGAACCGACCGTGCCGGAGATCGCCTTCTGCGGTCGTTCCAATGTGGGCAAGAGTTCGCTGCTCAACGCGCTGACGGGACGCAAGGCTATCGCACGCGCCTCCGTCACGCCCGGGCGGACGCAGGAGCTGAACTTCTTCGAAGTCGGCGACCCGACCGTTTTCCGCCTGGTCGACATGCCCGGCTATGGCTTTGCCAAGGCGCCGGTGAAAGTGGTCGAGAAGTGGAAGGCGCTGGTCCGCACCTATCTGCGCGGCCGGCCCGTCCTCGCGCGCACGCTCGTGCTGGTCGACGGGCGCCATGGCCCCAAGGATGTCGACCGCGAAATGATGAAGATGCTCGACGAGGCGGCGGTGGGTTACCGCGTCGTCCTGACCAAGGCCGACAAGATGAAGGCGAGCGAACTTGCCAAGATCATCGAAGCCACCCAAGCCGAAGCGCGCAAGCATGTCGCTGCCTATCCCGACATCCACGTAACCAGCGCGGAAAAGGGCATGGGCATCGCCGAACTGCGCGCTGCCGTGCTGAGGGATGCTGGGGTCTAGCCCGTAATTCTTCCAGCCAAACGGCTGGGCGAATACGACCCGAATTCAGCCCAGCGTGCCGATGAAAAAGCCCAATACGGCAAACATCAGTCCGAATGTAATTGCATTTTGCTTGAATGACTTATGGGGTCCGAAGGGTGCCCTGTCGGGATCCGCCCCCTCACCGGCGGAAAATTTCGCCCTGCGCACTTCATGACCTTTGCGGCTGGTTGGATTGGTCATAACCCACGCCATGCCGGCACCGCCGATGGCCCCCATAATCACTGCCATTATTAACGCCGCCATCCGACACTCCTCATCATCTTTTCGTAAATTAAGCAAAGCGTCTCGCCGCGAGCAATAGCCAATCGGTTGAATGGGTTACATCTGCGGCAGTGCTAAGCTTACGATCATGCCCTCGCACAGCGTGACAGAAGGTGAAGCGCGCGAACGTCCCAAGATTATCGAGGCTACCGAAGCGCGAGGCCCAAGGCACGCGACCACACCCGGCGAAGGATCGGGATTGGGGCGTCAGCAGACACACGAAAGCATCCGGCGGCGAGCCCGGACCGTAATGCCTACAGAACAAGATCACGCGGCCGGGGCGAACCTTGCGCGAGACGCGCGGCGTAGCCCGGGAGCGGGATGGCGGTGGCCGGGTAGTATCGGCGCGGTTCGCGTGGCTGCCTGCCGGGCCTCGTGCGAAGGGGCGGTAAGCCGTATCGCACGGATATTTCATGCACTACCGGAGCCTTGAGGCGGGAGGGCATGAACACGAACCTGAACCCCGATTATACTCGAGTGCGACATGGGCAATCGGTGCGACGGGGAGGGTTCGCCTTACAAAGCGTGGAGCCCCAGCCGCTGTCCGCGCGGGCGAAAGGGCCCCGCAACCGCTATCGTACTGCCTGCCGCATCCGGTGAAGGAGGAGAGGTGTCCTTGCGATCCGGATGAGGTCATCCGATCCCGATCTGGACGCCCGCGCCTTTCGCACCGGCCGCGTTACCCTTTTGGACACCGCCGTCGCGGGCCATGGGGGCAAGGAAGGGGGTGCACCAGCTTTCGCGCCCTCCCGATCCGGCGTGGGCTATGCCGAAAAGGTACATGAAAGTCAAGTATTTAGCGCAGAAATAGGATTGTTCGAGAGGGGGTCCTACGGCTGGTGGCGGGCATGGCTGCGGTCATCGACGAGACGGCGATGACGCGCCGGACCAGGCTGGATTCCCGCCTGCGCGGGAATGACGAGAGCTGGTGTGGGACGGGACGCCGACCTCGCGCTCGGAACCTCAATACCTGCCGCGTCGTAGTTTGGAAAAAGACGAGGCGCTGGAATGACCGCAACACCGCAACGCACCAAGCTACACGATGCTTTAAACGTGTTCGTAGGCAAATGGACCGCTCATGGCATCTCCTACGGCGGAACCGACCAGAGCGGAGAAGATCCGAAGAGCAATGGTGAAACGTGGGTGAGCACGCACGAAGCCAACTGGCACACCGGTCGCTTCTTCATCGTTCAGGACGAGCGCGCCGATATTGCCGGAAGTCGTTTCGACACGATGAGTTTCATCGGCGTCGGCGACGATGGAAAATATTTCTCACGAAGTATCGAGAACCACGGCTTCTACCGAGATTATGATGTCATCCACGAGGGCGATACTTGGCGGTTCGAAGGATCGAGTGAACGCGCCATTGTGAAGTTTGAAGATGAAGGGCGGAGACAGGTTTGGATGTGGGAATGGAAACCCGCCGATACCTGGCTCCCCCTTTGTGACCGTATCGCTACAAAGATCGATTAACTAGTGCTGCCCATGGTCTGCTTTAGGCGCTGACAGGCTGGCTGGTCCGCCCCATGACCTGACGAAAGCACGTTTCGACGGAAGCAGGGAGCATTTGCCGGAAGCTCTACCCTTGTCCCCGAACGGAACCTCGCCTTCCGGTTGCCATTGGTAGAGGAGAGTTCGCGCAGACGGATTGCAGGGAGAGGTCGACAACCTTGTACGGGGAAAGCCGAATGCTCGACCGGATCAATGATTTCATCGGTGCCGATATCGGCCTTCATGGAGAGGTGGCGGAAGCGGTTCTGATCGCCGTGCTCGTCGCGATGGTTGCATTGGCTATGCATTGGCTGGTGTTCCGCGGGCTGCAGCACCTTTCCGATGCAAGTGGCAGCAAGGCCGACAATATCGTCGTGTCCCGGCTCCGGCGTCCCACGCGTTTCGCCATTCTCGCGCTCGCTCTGATTATCGTGGCGCGGGAATTGCCGCTTCTGGACGAAATCTGGCAGAAGGTCGCCGGCTTTGTCATGCCTGCCCTGATCGGCTGGATGGTTCTGGCGGTCCTGCATGCCCTGGTGAACACCATGGCCCTGAGCGCGGACGTTTCGGTCGAAGACAATCTGCGCGCACGGCGAAGGCGGACCAAGCTCGCCATGTTCAACCGCATCGCCACTTTCCTGGTGATTTTCGTAACGGTCGGGGTGATGCTTCTATCGATCCCGGGGGTGCGCGATATCGGCATGACACTGGTCGCGTCGGCCGGTCTTGCCGGACTGGCGGTGGGTGCTGCTGCACAGCCTGCGCTGCGTTCGCTCATCGCCGGGGTGCAGATGGCGGCCACGGAACCGATCAACATCGACGATGTCGTGATCATCGAGGGTGAGTGGGGCTGGATCGAAGAGATCCGCACGACCTATGTGGTCGTCAAGATATGGGACGAAAGGCGACTGATCGTCCCCACGACCAAGTTTCTTGAAGAGCCATTCCAGAACTGGACGAAGACGACAGCCAAGCTGCTCGGCACGGTCTTTCTCTATCTCGACCCGGCAGCGCGGGTGGAGCCGATCCGGCAGGAATTCGAAAGGCAGATCAACGCCAACAAGCGCTGGGACGGACGCGTTCAGGTTACGCAGGTGACGGAGACGACGCGCGATACCAAGGAAGTCAGGCTTCTGATGAGCGCCAAGGATTCGCCAACCCTGTTCGATTTGCGGTGCGATATCCGCGAAGGGATCACCGACTGGATATCGGAAAACTGCCCCGAAGCCTTCGCGCGCAATCGATGGATCGAGGAAACCGGGAGAGAGGCGGCCAGTTCTTGAGAGGCTTGGCGGGAAGGTGTCCCGAACCGGCTACGTCGCAAACAGCATCGCATCGTCGGCGAAGGCCTTCATCTCCAGCGCATTACCGCTGGGATCGCGGAAGAACATCGTGGCCTGTTCGCCGGGCTGGCCCCTGAAGCGGATCGTCGGTTCGATCGCGAACTCGACCCCGGCCGCCGTCAGCCTGTCGGCCAGGTCCTGCCAGTCTTCCATGGCGAGCACGATGCCGAAATGCGGCACCGGAACGCCGTGGCCATCGACGTGATTGCTTGTCCGATCTCCAGCCCCGCCGGGGGCGAGATGAGCGACGATCTGGTGGCCGTAGAAGTCGAAATCGACCCATTCGTCGCTCGAGCGCCCTTCGCGGCAGCCCATGGCATCACCATAAAACTCCCGCGCCGCGGCGAGATCGTGGACGGGAAAGGCGAGGTGGAACGGGCGCAATGTCATGGTGATGGAATAGGCGAGCGTTTGACATTTTCCTACAGCCACCTGCGCCTGGCGCCATGGGCTTCCTGTTCAAACCCATCGCTCCGTATAATGCCAGGATCTGCTCCACCGTTCAGCATCGACAGCGACCGGATGAACGCCTAACCCCCAGACGAATCGCAAGGGGCACCGCATGAAGCTCATCATCGGCAACAAGAACTATTCCAGCTGGTCGCTGCGCGGGTGGCTCGCCGCCAAGCAATCGGGCCTGTCGTTCGAGGAAATCGTCGTACCGCTGTTCGGCGAGAACTGGGAAGCCGACAAGCATGGCGGTCAGATCCGACCTTCGTCGGGCAAGGTGCCGCTGCTGTGGGATGGCGACGCGGTGGTGTGGGACAGCCTCGCCATTCTCGAATATCTCGCCGACAAGGTCGGGCGCGACCGGTTCTGGCCCAAGGATGCCGTGGCGCGGGGCATGGCCCGATCGATGGTTTCCGAAATGCACTCGTCCTATGCCGCGCTGCGCGGCGAATGCCCGATGAATGTGCGCAAGCGCTTCGACGGTTTCGAGCCGAGCGAGGCATGCAAGGCCGACATCCTGCGTATCCTCGGCCTGTGGGCCGAAGCGCGCAGCCGTTTCGGCAGCGGTGGGCCGTTCCTGTTCGGCACTTTCGGCGCGGCGGACGTATTCTTCGCCCCGGTCGTGTCACGTTTCATCAGCTATCAGATCCCCGTCCCGGGTTTCGCCGCCGCCTATATGCAGGCGCTGTGGGAACATGAGTGGATGGAAGCATGGATCGCCGCATCGGAAAACGAAGAATGGGTTATCGAACAATACGAAACGGTTGGCTGACCGCCATAGCTGCGCTGAGCGCGCTGTTCCTCCCCGCGCAGGCGCAGGCATGGGGCTTTTACGCCCATACCGTGACCGCCGACATCGCGATGGAGAACGTGCGGCCTGAAACACGGGCGAAGATTGCACGGCTGCTTCGGGCATCGCCGATGCTCGGCACGCCCGATTGCGCCATCGAAACGTTGCAGGATGCGGCCGTATGGCCGGATTGCCTGCGCGGTGCCTACTGGCGGTGGGGTTACACCTTTTCGTGGCACTACCAGACGGAGCCGGTGACCGAGGAGTACGACGCGCGCAAGAACTGTTCCGGCCTCAACTGCGTCAGCGCGCAGGTCGAACGCAACCAGCGTATCCTTGCCGATGAAAGCCTGCCCGACAATGTGCGCGTGGAGGCGCTGGCGTTCCTCGTCCACTTCATCGGCGACATCCACATGCCGCTGCATTCGGGCGACCTCGACGATCGCGGCGGCAACGATCGCGAAACGACCTACGGGATCGTGCCCGGGCTCAATCTCCACTGGGTGTGGGACGGCCCGCTGGCCGAACGTGCGATCAGCGGCGATCCCCCGGTAGCCCGGCGGTATACGGCGCAGGAGCGCGCCGAACTGGCCGGCGGCACGTCCGCCGACTGGGGTCGGGAAAGCTGGGAAATCGCGCGGGAATTCATCTATCCCGAAACCTTCGGCTGCGATCCATGCGAGGGGGATCTGCCTGACGAGGTCGACATGTCGCAGGCGATCATCGACCGCTCGCTGCCGATCGCCCGGCGCCGGGTCTTGCAGGCTGGACTGCGCATGGCCGATTATCTCGACGCGGCGTTCGAGCCCGGCCCCCTGCCGGAGCCGGCGAGCGATTAGGGAACGCGTTTGGTAGGGTAGGGCGTGCCGTCCTTGCGGGTATAACCATCCGGCCCGAAGACCATGTCGATATCGGGATATGCGCCCGAATCGCGGGCCTTGTCGCCCGCGCTCACCGCCACGAACACACAATCGGAAGTGGACCGGTTGTGCAGCCGATGCCCGTTTTCCACGCCCGCCGCCCAGGCGAGGACATCGCCCGGTCGAACGATGCTTTCTCCCTCGTCCTCGATCAGCACGGCCTCGCCGGCGAGCATGACGACCAATTCGTCTTCGAGGCGGTGCCAGTGCCGCTGCGAGGAAAAGGCGCCCGGCTTGAGCGTAACGTGGCTTGCCCCCATACGGGTGAGGCCCGATGCCGGAGCAAGGCGGCGATACCAGCGCCCCTGTACGTCCTCATCGAACGGCGCTGGATAACCGGTGGCATTGGTCTGGGGAATGGCATCGAGATCGAGCTTGGGCATTGTCGTACACTCCTGCTAGCGACGCAGGAATGACGCAAGTTATCGACCTCGCCAAGCGACTGATGGCCGCACCCAGCATCACCCCGGCTACCGGATCGGTGTTCGACGCAATGGAAGCCATGCTCGCCCCTCTCGGTTTCGAGGTCACTCGCTTCATGCGCGGCGACGGGGAGGAAGGCACTCCCGAAGCGCCGGTGGAGAACCTGTTCGCCATCCGGCGCGGGCCCGAAGGGTCGAAGCATTTCGCTTTCGCCGGACATCTGGACGTCGTCCCGCCGGGCGGCGGCTGGGCGAGCGAGCCGTTCGAGCCGGAAGAGCGCGGCGACCTGCTTTACGGGCGCGGCGCGGTCGACATGAAGGGCGCGATCGCCTGCATGGTCGATGCGGTCGCGCAGGTTCCTGCCGATGCCGGCACCATCAGCTTCATCATTACCGGGGATGAAGAAGGCCCAGCACTGCATGGCACAAGGGCGATCATCGATTACATGGCCGCGGAGGGCATAACGCCCGATCTGTGCTTGGTCGGCGAGCCTACCAGCGTGAACCGCCTTGGCGATATGATGAAGATCGGCCGGCGGGGTTCGGTCAATATCTGGCTGGAGGTCGAGGGCACACAGGGGCATGTCGCCTATCCGCACCTTGCCGACAATCCGATCCCGAAGCTCGTCGCCATGCTCGCCGAACTGGATGCACTGGTACTCGATGAAGGGACCGACTGGTTCCAGCCGTCCAACCTCGAGATAACCGATCTCGAGGTCGGCAATCCGGCGCACAACGTCATCCCGGAAAAAGCAAAGGCGCGGATTTCCATCCGTTTCAACGACTGCCATTCGGGCGCGTCACTATCCGAACAGATCGCCGCCATTGCAAGAAAGCATGGCGGCACCGCCCTGCCGATCGTCAGCGGCGAACCCTTTCTGACGCCGCCGGGACAATTCTCGGACATCATCCATGCTGCAGTAAAGGCGGAAACCGGCGTCGAGCCCGAACCTTCCACCACCGGCGGAACGTCGGACGCCCGTTTCCTGCGGGCTGTGTGTCCGGTCATCGAATTCGGCCTGTGCAACGCAACCATGCACAAGCGCGACGAAGCTGTAGCCATGGCCGACCTTTCGACGCTAAGCCGCATCTATACGCGCATTGCTAGGGATGCGCTGGCCCGCTAGCGGACACGAGGGAGGGATCGCATGTTGAGGACCTGGTTCGAAATTCCGCTGTGGCAGCGCGTGATAACTGCGCTCATCCTCGGCGTGCTCACCGGCTGGGCATGGGGCCCGGATGCGGAATCGATCAAATGGATCGGCGATTTCTTCATCAGATCGATCAAGATGCTGGTCGTTCCGCTCATCTTCTTCAGCCTCGTGTCGGGCGTTGCCGCGATTGGCGACCTGCGCAAGCTGGGCGCGGTCGGCGGGCGAGCGATGCTTCTCTTCGTCGTGACCGGCCAAATCTCCGTATGGCTGGGCCTTGGGCTCGGCACTCTGGTCGCACCGGGCAGCGGGGTAGACACCAGCGCGATCGAAATGGGCGCAACGCCCGAACCCAACCCGACCACGGCAGTCGACATGATCCTTTCGATCGTGCCCGAAAGCCCGGTACAGGTCATGGCGGACGTCTCGGTCCTCCCCCTGATCGTGTTCAGCATGCTCATCGGTATCGGCATCCTGATGGCGAAGGAGGAAGGACTCCCGGTTCAGAAGGTCTTCGATAGCGGGGCCGTCATCATGCAGAAGGTGACGATGGTGGTGATGGAACTCACCCCCTTCGGCGTTTTCGCCCTTATGGCCTGGGTGGCGGGAACCCTGGGCTTCGATGCGCTGCTGGCGCTCGGGAAACTCGTGGCGCTCAACTACGCCGGATGCCTGCTGATCATTTTCGTCATGTATTCGGCGATGATCAAGTTTCTCGCCAAATTGCCCGTGCGCGATTTCTTCCGCGGGATCATCGACGCGATGGCGGTGAGCTATTCGACCGCCAGTTCCAACGCGACGCTCCCGGTGACGCTGCGCTGTGCGGAGCGCAATCTGGGCGTATCGAACTCCGTGGCGAGTTTCGTGATTGCCCTTGGCGCGACCATCAACATGAATGGCACGGCGATGTATCTGGGGCTCGCCACGCTGTTCGGCGCGCAGATCTTCGGGGTCGACCTCAGCTGGGCCGATTACTTCCTCATTTCGATCCTCGCGACATTGGGCGCGGTAGGCGCTGCAGGCATTCCGGGCGCCGGACTGATCATGATGGCACTGGTCTTCGGTGCCGTCGGCGTGCCGCTGGAAACGATCGCCTTCGTCGCCGGCGTCGACCGGATCATGGACATGATGCGCACCACGACCAATGTCAGCGGCGATGCTGCCGTGGCGACGACCGTGGCGGTGATGACCGGCGAAATCGACACAGGGGAAATGGTGTCGGCGGACGACGTGTGACGATTAGTTCGCTTTAGCTAGCTCAACGGGCACGAATTCTCCCAGCGCGCATGACACACCGCGTTGGGATGGGCTGCCGGGGCCGTCCAGCACGTAAATTACCTCGCCCGCGCAGAGCGAGTTGCCGCGTACGTCGTAGCTGATGGCGCGCCGGATGCCGAGGTGCAGGCAGCTGTTGGGAAGCGTATTGCGCCAGGTTCGCGAGCCTACCTTGAAATCGATCGTGCGGTCGTCATGCACAATGGTCCGGCTGATCGTGGAGGCATTGAGGCACCGCTGTGGTTCGCCGATAACGGTGGCTGCAGGGGCCTTGCTGACGAAGGGCTGATCGTCTTCGACGGGTGCACAAGCGAGCACCGCAAGGGGCAGAACGAGAACGGTGGCGGTACGGATCATCGCGCATCTCCAGCTGACCCGGCCCGTCACATCAGCCCGGACCGGTCTTTGTGTTGCCCCTGCCTGGTTTCTCTAGCACCTTCTTGCGGTAACTGCACAGGTCCACCACGGTGCACCGCCAGCATTCGGGTGTGCGTGCCTTGCAGACATAGCGGCCATGCAGGATCAACCAGTGATGCGCGCCCAGCCGGAAGGGTTGGGGCACACGCTGTTCGAGCTTTGCCTCGACCTGTTCGGGCGTCTTCCCCTTGGCCAAGCCGGTGCGATTGCCGACGCGGAAGATATGGGTGTCGACCGCGAAGGTCTCCTGTCCGAACCAGCAATTGAGGACCACATTGGCCGTCTTGCGCCCGACACCGGGCAGCCGCACGAGATCCTCGCGCGTGTCGGGCACCTTGCTGTCGTATTCGTCGACGAGCAACTGGCTGAGCGCAATCACGTTCTTCGCCTTGGAATTGAACAGGCCGATGGTCTTGATATGCTCCTTCAGGCCATCTTCGCCCAGGGACAGCATCTGTTCCGGCGTTTCCACCTCGCGAAACAGAGCGCGGGTGGCCTTGTTGACCCCGACATCCGTCGCCTGTGCGGACAGGGCGACCGCGACGACCAACTGATAGGCATTGCCGTATTCCAGTTCGGTTTCGGGCGAAGGATTGTCTTCGGCAAGCCGGCGGAAGAACTCGAAAATCTGGTCCTTCGTCATTGAAGACCCAAAACCTCTTCCATCGTATAGCGGCCCGCCTCGCGCGCGAGCATCCACTCGGCAGCGCGCACGGCGCCGCGGGCGAAGATGCTTCTGTTTTCCGCGCTGTGGGACAATGTCAGCCGCTCTTCCTCGCCGGCAAGGATCACGCTGTGTTCGCCGGCCACGGTCCCGCCGCGCAGACTGGCGAAGCCGACGGCCCCTTCCTGCCGCGCACCGGTATGCCCATCGCGCCCGCGCTCGGACTGCTCGGCAAGGTCGATCCCGCGCCCATGCGCCGCCGCCTCGCCCAGCAATAGCGCCGTGCCGCTGGGCGCATCGACCTTGCGGCGATGGTGCATTTCGAGAATTTCGATATCCCAGTCCGGGCCAAGCCGCGCCGCGGCCTCTCGCACGAGATGCGCGAGCAGCGTCACGCCGAGCGAGGTGTTTCCCGTCTGCAGAACGGCGACGACCCGCGCGGCATTGTCGATTGCATCATGGTGCGATGTATCGAGACCGGTCGTGCCGATGACAATGGGGATACCGGCACCGATGGCGGCGTGAAGGTTCGCATCCAGGGCTTGCGGAACGGAGAAATCGATCAGCACGTCGCTCGCATCGGCCAGCCCCGCCGGATCGCCGCCGCGGTCGATACCGCCGGCCAGTTCGTGTCCGCTCGCCGCGACGACGTGAGCCAGCGCATGGCCCATGGCACCTTCGCTTCCGATTATCCCGATCCGCGCCATTGGTTCTCCATGTGAGGTTTGATTTGGTATCGCTGTTCGCAGGTGGTTTGAATTGCCCTGCGCCTTCGCTACTTGAGGGCAATGGCCGATATGCGCAACATCGTGATCCTGACCGGGGCGGGAATTTCCGCTGAAAGCGGGATCGACACCTTCCGCGATGCAGGCGGGCTCTGGGAACAGCACAAGGTCGAAGACGTCGCGACGCCTGAAGCTTTCGAGCGTGATCCGGACCTTGTGCTGCGCTTTTACGATATGCGGCGAGAGGCGATTCAGGCCAAGCAGCCCAATGCTGCGCATGAGGCGCTGGCGAAGCTGGATGCCGCATGGGACGGCGAATTGCTGATCGTCACCCAGAATGTCGACGATCTGCACGAACGGGCCGGCGCGAGCCGTGTGTTGCACATGCACGGTACGCATCTCAATGCATGGTGCACGGCCTGCGATATGCGGGCGAAATGGACCGGGCCGATGCTCGATCGGCCGGCCTGCCCCGAATGCGGCGAACGTGCACTGCGCCCCGACGTCGTGTGGTTCGGCGAAATGCCGTACGAGATGGACCGCATCTACGCTTCCTTGCGCAAGGCGGATCTGTTCGTGAGTATCGGCACGTCGGGCGCGGTGTATCCGGCGGCCGGCTTTGTACAGGAAGCGCGCGAAATGCGCGTGCGGACGCTCGAACTCAATCTGGAGGCAAGCATGGGTTCGCGCTGGTTCCACGAATCGCGTCATGGCCCTGCCACGCAGTTGGTGCCGCAATGGGTCGACGAGGTGCTAGGCGGCTGACCCGCAGGCGCTGCAGGCCGGGTCCTTGGCGATGGCGAAACTGCGCATGCCCGGCTTCAGGCCATCCAGCAGATGGACGCGGCCCCAATCGGTATCGCCCAAGGTGCTGACGCCGTCGAGCAGGATGCGGATCGCCTGCATCGCTGCAAAGGTGGCAACCCATCCCGCCATGGCGCCAAGCATGCCGTCTTCGGCGCAAGTGTCGCAGTCTTCTGCATCGAAAGCGTCGCCCACGAAACAACGGTAGCAGGCTTCCCCGGCGAGATGTCCGGCAAAGGCGCCGACCTGCCCCTGGAAGCGACCGACAGCGGCCGAGAGGAGGGGTACGCGCTCTGCTACGCAGGCGTCGGAAACGGCAAGGCGCGTGGCAAAATTGTCGGTCCCGTCGAGTACGAGGTCCGCCCCGATCACGAGATCGGGTGCATTGGCTACCGTGATCCGCCGGTCGCTGATCTGCACGTCCAGTTCGGGATCGAAGCCGGTTACCCAACGCTTGGCGATAACCGCCTTGCCATGACCGATGTCGCGTTCGTTGAACAAGGTCTGGCGCTGGAGATTGCTGGCATCGACACGGTCATCATCGATCAGGGTCAGTTTCCCGATCCCCGCACCCGCGAGATATTGCAAGGCAGGGCTGCCGATACCGCCAAGCCCGACCAGCACGAGATGCTTTTTCGCGAGGGCGATCTGCCCCGCGCCGCCGATTTCCGGCAGGACGATGTGGCGCGCAAAGCGATCGAGGCGTTCCGGTGACAGGCTCACGCGCGTTCGTCCTCGCCCTCGGGCGCACGTTCCTTGCGAAAACCATGCATGCCATGCCACCACTGCATGGCGATCACGGCGCCCTTGGACGGCTGGAGCAGCGCCAGCAACATGGCGATGGCGAGCGGGATGATGATCGAAACGATCGCCAGGGCCGAAAGGGCGAAATCGCTGGCCAGCATGATCAGTATCGGCGCGAGCAAATGCCCTGTCACGAAGATGGAGATGTAAGCCGGAAAATCGTCTGCGCTCTGGACCGAAAGATCGAGCGCGCAGGCTGCGCAGCGATCATGCGGCTTGAGCCATTTGCGGAAGATCTTCGCTTCCCCGCAGCGCGGACAATCGCCGCGCGCACCGCGGATGAGCACGGCGGCGAAGGAATGCGGCAGGTCGATATGCGCTCGCGGGGCAGGGGAGTCGTGATGCGGCATCCGCAGCCCTTTGGCCTGTCACGCGCGGCCTGTCGACAGGTCTGTGTATGGCCCTGTCGACAGGCGGTGCATGGATTGTGGAAGCGGCCCGAAGAGCTGCAGGATTTTCCTGTCAGCTTTCCAGCTGTCTCAACAGGCTGCGCACATCGCCATCCATATCGGCATCGCGCTGGCGCAGGTCTTCGATAAGGCGGACGGCATGGATGACGGTGGAATGATCGCGGCCGCCGAACTTGCGCCCGATTTCCGGATAGCTGCGCGGCGTCAGAACCTTGGAGAGATACATGGCAACCTGCCGCGGACGGACCACGGCGCGCGCACGGCGCTTGCTGCTCATTTCGGACCGGTCGATCCGGTAGAACTGGCACACGGTGCGCTGGATTTCGTCGATCGTGATCCGGCGGCGATTGGCCGAAAGGATATCGGTCAGTTGTTCTTCGGCAAGCTGCAGCGACACTTCCTGCCCCGTCAGCTGCGCATAGGCGATCAGCTTGTTGAGGCCGCCGACCAGTTCGCGCACATTGCGCGTGATCGTCCGGGCCAGGAAGTCGAGCACATCCGCCGGTACTTCGAGCGGCGCGAAGCGGGTAAGCTTGGATGTGAGGATCTTCTTGCGCAGTTCGATATCGGCTGCCTGGATATCGGCCACGAGCCCCATCGAGAGACGCGAAAGCAGGCGCGGTTCCACACCGTCCAGAGCCTGGGGCGCGCGGTCTGCGGCAAATACCAGCCGCTTGCCTTCGGCCAGCAGCGCATCGATCGTATAGAGCAGTTCTTCCTGCGCGCTGGCCTTGCCGATGATGAACTGGATGTCGTCCACCAGCAACAGGTCGAAACTGCGCAGGCGGGCCTTGAATTCCAGCATCTGGTTGGCCTTCAGCGCCTGGACGAATTCGACCATGAAGCGTTCGGCGCTGCAGTAGAAAATGCGACTGCGCGGATGCGCCTGCAGGAAGCTGTGGCCGATTGCGTGGAGCAGGTGCGTCTTGCCCTGGCCCGTGGCAGCCTTGAGATAGAGCGGCGAGAACTGCGGCTTCTCGGTGGCGCCCATGCGCTGAGCTGCGTTGAAGGCGAGCACATTCGCTTCGCCGGTGATGAATGCCGCAAAGGTCAGCGACGGGTCGAGGCCGACCGAGCTGGTGAAGCCGGTATCGCCCAGCGTATCGGCGCCGATTGCCATCATCGAGGTATCCGCGCCGTCGTTCGCCGGACGGCGGCCATCGGAATGCAGGCGCAGATCGGTGACCTGACGGCGTCCCGGATGCACCTGGATGCGGACATCGCGCACTTCGCTGCGGGCGATCTTCCATGCCAGGCTCAGGCGGTCGGCAAAGCGATCCTTGACCCAGTTGGCGCTG
This sequence comes from Qipengyuania sp. L-5Y, assembly GCF_056859455.1. NCBI lineage: Bacteria > Pseudomonadati > Pseudomonadota > Alphaproteobacteria > Sphingomonadales > Erythrobacteraceae > Qipengyuania > Qipengyuania sp. L-5Y. Next base: position 145,477 of record NZ_JBSXOM010000029.1, read on the forward strand.
AATTCGGTGGGCAGGAAAAGGTCGAGCGTGCCCGTATCCTTTTCGATGCCGCCGACCTGGATCGGCTTGATCCACTGGCTGTGAAGCTGGTGTCCCAGATCCTTTCGCAGGCCCTGGCTGATGTCCGCCCAATCCGCCGCCAGGTTTACCGCTTCCAGATCTTCCATGAAATCGTCCTGTGCCTTTTTGGTCGCCCCGGATTTCGCTGCGTCGCGCATTCTCGTACAGTCCCCCGAAGGGCGCCGTGCGGCACCCTTGAATTGATGGTCAGCGAAAGAGGCACAGTCTGGCCATGCTCCGGAATCGGTGCTTCCGGAGGTCTCCCTCACTTTATCGATTTTCTAAGAGCCCGGGCTGTCCCGTCCCGAGCCGATGACCATTGTCTAGGTCGCGGGCCGGATGAGTCGCAAGGGGGATAACTGTAAAAAACCTGAAATATACTTGTTGACTCAGATGTAAGCCGCAGGCCCCCGTTCAAGTCGATGAATTTACTCGCAATTTCTCGAAGTCACGATGCGAATCGCGGGTTTCTGGCGCTTCTTCCCGAGGCCGCCCGAAAGGTGCGTACCAAAACGAAACGCGAAAACGACAAAAGGGCCGCCGGTTCGACCGGCGGCCCCTTTTGTCTTTCCCTGCCGGCGTGCCGGCGAGAGCGAATCAGAGCGCGGAAACGCGCTTCGACAGGCGGCTCATCTTGCGAGCAGCGGTGTTCTTGTGGAACACGCCGCGAGCGACACCGCGTGCCAGTTCCGGCTGGGCTGCCTTGAGCGCGGCCTGGGCATTGTCCTTGTCGCCGCCTTCGATTGCGACTTCCACCTTCTTGAGGAAGTTGCGGATGCGGCTCAGGCGGGCACCGTTGATGTCGGCGCGCTTTTCGTTGCGACGGATGCGCTTCTTGGCTTGCGGCGTATTGGCCATGTTTGTCCTCGTCAGGCCGCACGGCATGCGCGGCGAAATCTCTTTGGGTGCGTGCGAATGGGCGGCACGGGCCGCCGGAAAGCGGCGCACTTAGCGGCGCCCCTGCGAATCGTCAAGCAAATCGTGGTGGCGACCGGAACGCGGTTGCGGAACTGCGTGCATCGGCTCCGGTTGCTCCTATATGTAGGACCTCCGGCAAAAGGACAAGTATGTGAGCGACAAGCCCGACACCAGCGATGCCGAATGGCGCGAAAAGCTGACCCCCGAACAGTACCACGTCCTGCGCGAAGCGGGGACCGAACGCGCGTTCACCGGCAAATACGACAAGCATTACGACGCCGGCGAATATTACTGCGCGGGCTGCGGCCAGAAGCTGTTCGAAAGCGACGACAAATATAACAGCGGCTGCGGCTGGCCCGCCTTCACCGCCCCGGCCGAGGGTGAGGTCGTCGACGAACACCGCGACATATCCCACGGCATGATCCGTACCGAGGTGACCTGCTCGAACTGCGGCGGTCACCTGGGTCACGTCTTCCCCGACGGCCCACCCGATCGCGGCGGCATGCGTTATTGCATCAATTCGGCTGCGCTGGATTTCGAACCCGACGACTGACGCTTCAGGCGCATCCATTCAGGCGGGATTAGACCTCGCCATGCGATGTCCCGATATTTATAGGGCCTCCGACTGGAGCCGGCGACTAACAATGGGTATCTGCATAACCGATGGATAAGAGAGGGAGCCGCCGCAAGAGCGCCGCGCGCAAGGATGGCGCATCGCGCGCAGCAGCGGACGAGCCGCAGAGCCGGGTCAAGTTCTGGATGCGCCGCCTTGTCATCTGGGGCGGGGCGCTGGCGGTCCTTGTCGCCCTGTTCGTCGGCCTGGCCGTCGTCTTCGCGGCCCGGTCGATGCCCGGATATTATCAGCTCAAGGCGACGCAGACGGCGCAGACCATCGTCGTTCGCGCACGCGACGGGACCGAGATCGTGGAACTCGGCCCCAGCTACGGCAAGTGGCTGACTTCCGACGAAATCCCACAGGTGATGAAGGATGCGATGATCTCGGTCGAGGACCGCAGATATTATTCGCATTTCGGGATCGATCCCTATGGCCTCGTCCGCGCCGTCTATACCGCGGCGACCGGTGACCGGCGCGTGTCGGCAACCTCGACCATTACCCAGCAGCTGGCGCGCAACGTCTTTCTCAACAACAACCGTTCGCTCGATCGCAAGCTGCGCGAAGCTGTGCTCGCGATGGCGCTGGAGGCGAAGTTCTCGAAGGAACAGATCCTCGAGCTTTATCTCAACAAGGTCTATTTCGGCGGCGGCGCCTATGGCGTGGATTCTGCCAGCCGCAAATTCTTCAGCCATCCGGCGACCGAACTCTCCACCGCCGAAGCGGCGATCATCGCCGGGCTGGTCAAGGCGCCCAGCCGTTATTCGCCCACGGCCGATGTGAATGCCGCAGTGGGCCGCGCCAGTGTCGTCCTGCGCCTGATGAAGGAACAGGGCCGCATCCCCGCCGATGCGACCGTCGATCCCAGCGCCGTGAAGCTCAAGGAAGAAGCGGGCCAGAACTCGGTCCGCTATTTCACCGACTGGGCTCTGCCGCAGCTCGATCTTCTGCTGCCCGAAACGTTCGAACCGATCGAGGTGTGGACCACGCTCGATGTGGGGATGCAGCGGGCCGCCACCGCATCGATAAAGTCCAATACGCCCGATGGCGCGCAGGGTGCGCTCGTCAGCATGGACCGCGACGGGGCGGTGCTCGCGCTGATCGGCGGCACCGATTACATCCAGACCAATTACAATCGCGCCACCGATGCCCGTCGCCAGCCGGGCTCGTCGTGGAAGCTGTTCGTCTATCTCGCAGCGCTCGAGGCCGGTTACACGCCCGACGACCGCGTGGTGGATACGCCGGTCAGCATCAACGGGTGGAGCCCGCGCAATTCGTCGGGCCGCAATGTCGGTGAAATCGATCTGCGCACGGCCTTTGCCTATTCGATCAACACCGTCGCCGCGCAGCTCGGCAATGAAGTCGGCTTCGGTACGGTCGCGTCCATGGCGCGGCGCTTCGGGATCACGACCGAAATCAACACCTATCCATCGATGGTGCTGGGCACGAACGAGGTTCGCCTGATCGACATGACCCGCGCGTTTGCCGCGGTGTCGGCAGGAGGCAATTCGGTCGAACCCTATGGCATCCTGAAAGTGGAAACGACCGATGGCGACCTGCTTTACGAGCACGAGCGCAATACGCGCAGCACGCAGCTGGTGCCCGATTATGTCGCTGCCGGGATCACGGACCTGCTGCAGACCGCAGTCGCCACCGGGACCGGCCGCGCCGCCGATATCGGCAGGCCGGTAGCGGGCAAGACGGGTACGACAAGCTCCAACAAGGATGGCTATTTCGTCGGCTTTTCCTCCGGCATCACGACCGGGGTCTGGATGGGGCGGGATGACAATGTGCGCGTGGGCGGATTGCAGGGTGGTACTGCACCGGCGCGCGCCTTTGCCGCCTATATGCGTTATGCCGTCAAGGATCGCCCCGTGGAACAGTTCGACACCGATCTGCAGCTTCCGGAATGGCAGCTCGAACCGGATGACGAGTACATGCTCGGCGATCCGGAAGATTACTATTTCATCGACGAGCAGGGCAATCTGATCGAACCCGGCACATCGGACACACCGCGCGAAGATCCCTTCGGCGACGAGTTCGACCGGACGCTCGAAGGCGATCGGCCGCGTCAGCCCGTACCGGGTCAAAGGCCGACGCAGCAGCCGCCCCAGCCCCAACAGCCTCCGCGCGGGGTCGATGGCGCGCCTCAGGCGATCGGGGATGACTTCCTCAACGAAGCTACGGGGGCGAGGCGCGACCAGCGCCCATAGCCCTGGCGGCGCCAGCGCCGCCCCGAAGGCTCAATGATTTGGCCCTGGTACGAAAAGGGGCGGCCCCCATTCCGGCGGCCGCCCTTTTCCTGTGCGTGTTGCTGATGCCTCAGCGAAGGCGCACGGCCACATACTGCGGCGGACGGCCACGGCGTTGCACCCGCAGCAGCAAGGCCTCGCGGTTCTCGCTCTGTGCGGTGCGCACCGCATTCTCCAGGCCTTCCAGCGTGGTAACCGGACGGTAATTCGCCGTCAGGATGATATCGCCGCGCTGCAGGCCCTTGCGGGCTGCGTCCGAATTCTGATCGACACCGGCAACGACGACACCTTGCGTATCGGCATCGACGCCAAGCTGGCGCGCGATCTGACCCGTGAGCGGGAGCACCTGCAGGCCGAGGTTGTCCTCGATCACCGCATTGTCGCCCGGCTCCATCGAATCCTCGTCCTGCGCATCGGGATTGAACTGCTGCTGCTGGCGCAGTTCTTCTTCCGACGGGCGCCGGCCGACGGTCAGATTGACGCGGCGGGTTTCACCGTTGCGGATCAGTTCGACCGGGATGGTCGTGCCGGGCCGGATATTGGCGATGAGGAAGGACAGCGTCTGTTCGGGCGTCACATCCTTGCCGTTGATCTTCGTCACGATGTCGCCAGCCTCGATGCCGGCCTTTTCGGCCGCTTCGCCGGGCTGGACCGACTGGATGAATTCACCACGCTTCTGCGCAATGCCCAGCGATGCTGCCAGATCGTCGGTCACCGGCTGGATCTGCACACCCAGATAACCGCGTTCGATTTCCACGCCGTCACGCAGCTTCTGCACGATAGGCGCGGCGATCTCGGCGGGGATGGCAAAGCCGATGCCCACGCTGCCGCCCGAAGGCGAGAAGATCGCGTTGTTGATGCCGATGACATTGCCCTGCATGTCGAACAGCGGACCGCCCGAATTGCCGCGGTTGATGCTGGCGTCGGTCTGGATGTAGCGGTCGTATGCGCCGCCCTGTCCGGTGACACGCTGGATGGCCGAAATGATGCCGGACGTTACCGTTCCGCCCAGGCCGAAGGGATTGCCGATGGCCACCACCCAGTCGCCCGGCCGCGCCTGACGCGAATCGCCGAACTCGACGAAGGGGAAAGCCTTGCTGCCGCTGATCTTCAGCACTGCGAGATCGGATGATGCATCGGTGCCGACCAGTTCGGCATTATGTTCGGTCCCGTCGGGCATGATGACGGTAATCTCTTCCACCGTCCCGCGCCCTGTCGGGCTGACGACGTGGTTGTTCGTCACGACGTAACCGTCGGCCGAAATGATGAAGCCCGAACCCAGCGACTGGCCTTCGCGGTATTGCGGTTCCTGCTGCGCTCCGCCGCGTTGGCCGAAGAGGCCTTCGAACGGCGTGCCTGCAAAAGGGTTGCCCGAGCTGGTCGGCACTTCGATCCGCTGCCGGGTCGAAATGTTCACCACCGCTGGCTGCAGCTGCGCCGTCAGGTCGGCGAAACTCTCTGGGGCACCGGCGCGCGGGACGACACGGGCCATATGGCTGTCGTCGTTCTGCGCAACCTGGGCTCCAGCCGGAAAACCGGTCGCGAGCGAGATCGCGGCGCCGCCTACCAGCAGCGCACTCGTCACGGAATATGCATATCGCACTGGCTTCACGTCCTTTTCGTCCTCTTCAAATACTTGCACCGACTCTACTGACGGCAGACTTACCGCCTAACGAGCCTGGCGTTCCGGCGAACGACTGTGTCGCTGGCCGCTGAATGCCGATTGAACGGCACCGGGATCGTTCGACGAACGATCAACGCCGACCGCGGAACTGCCGCAGATACTCGTTGTCCGGCGACAGGATGATGCTGCTCTCCGACGGATTCTCGCTGTTGGAAAACGTCGCATCGTAGCTCTGCATCGCACGGTAGAAATCGTAGAATTCCGCATCCTGTCCGAAGCTTTCGGCGTAGATCCGCGCGGCCTCCGCATCGGCATCGGCCCGGATGATACGGGCATCGCGGTCGCCCTGCGCCCGGATCGTTCGCGCTTCACGGGCACGGTCGGATTCCATGCGGCGGAAGGCCGACTGCAACGGCGCTTCGGGCAGGTCGGTGCGCATGATCTTCACATCGACCACTTCGGCACCATACTGGCGCGCCTGGCGGTCGAGATTGGCGCGGACATTGGCCAGCGCGCTGCCGCGCTCTGCCGTCAGCATGGCCTGGAAGGTCCGGCGGCCCAGTTCCTGACGCAGGACGGAGTTCAGGATCGGCTGCAGCGCGTTGCGCACGCCGTCCGTCGATCCGGCACGTTCCACCATGCGGACCGGGTCGGTAATGCGGAAACGGGCATAGGCGTTCACCAGCAGACGTTGCTGATCGGCGGACAGCACTTCCTCGTCGGTCATTTCCAGATCGAGCAGCCGCTTCTCGACGCGGCGAACGCTGTCGATGAACGGTACGCGGAAATAAATGCCCGCATTGGTCGTGCCGTTGGGCGTATTGACCGTGCCGACCGGTTCACCGGTGCGGATGATGACGGCCTGTTCTTCCTCGGGCACGATGTAGGCGCTCATCATGAAGATGACGAGCAATACGCCCAATGCGATGACCGTGTAGCGGTGGTTCTGCAAAAAGTTGCTCATGTCACTGGCCCTCCGGTGCTGTCACAACGGTGGCAGGTGAACTCTGCTGGGCGCGTCGCCGGATCTCGGGAAGCGGCAGATAGGGTGTCACATTGCCGGTCTCGACGATGGTCTTGTCGGTCTGGCTCAGCACACGCTCCATGGTTTCGTAATAAAGACGCTGGCGGGTGACCTGCGGGGCAAGGCGATACTGCTGGTACACCTTGTCGAAGGCTTCCGCCTCACCTTGTGCCTGTGCCAGAACCTGCTGCGCGTAACCGCGCGCCTGGTTGCGGGCGGCATCGGCATTCTGTTCGGCGACCTGCACGTCGCGGAAGGCATCGACGACCTGTGCGGGCGGGTCGGCCTTTTCGATTTCGACGCCGAGCACGTTGACGCCGGCCCGGTAGCCGTCGAGCGTGCGCTGCATGCGCTCGCGCACATCCAGCTCGATCGCGGCGCGACCCTGGCCAGAGAAGGTTTCGTCCAGCTCGGTTTCGGCAACTGCGGCGCGCATGGCGGCTTCTGCCGCTTCGTTGACCGTGTCGACGGGATCGACAACGCGGAACTTGAAGTCCGACAGGTCCTTGATGTTCCAGCGCACGATATAGCTCAGGTCGACTAGGTTCTGGTCGCCGGTCAGGATCAGCTTGGCCTGATTGTCGTTGCCGGGGATGCGGACGGAACGCACACCTTCGACATCTTCGACTTCGACCGTTTCGATCGGGAAGGGGGCCGAGAAATTGAGACCCGGCTGCATGGCGCGGGTATAATTACCGAGCGTCTTGACCACTGCCTGTTGTTGCGGGCCGACCAGATGCACGCTGGTCGCCAGCACGCCGATGCCGATGATCGCGATCACGGCGATCGGGAACCAGCTTTTGCCGCCGGGCCGCTGCGGGAAGCGCATGTTCGGACCGCCGGGGCCACTGCCACCGCCGCCGCGGCGCCGTGGGCCCTCGGGACCGCGGCTCTTGAAGATATCCTCGATATTGGGGCCGCGGCGACCATCGCCGCTGCCACCGCCGCTACCGGGTGGCAGCCATGGATTGCGCGGACCCTTCGGCTTGTCGCCGCCTTCCGAACCCGTCGGCTTGCCGCCGTCGCTGTCGCCGTCATCCCCGGAGCCTCCGCCCCAAGGGCTTTTCTTGCCCGCCATTGCCAGGGAAATCCTGTGTCCGAACCCGTCAAAAATTCTCATGCGATCCCTTATAGGTGTGGTTCGGCGGAAAAACAGGGGTTGCCGCGCGCTTTTCGATGCTACAGCAGCCTCGCCCATGAGTTCGACCGACCCGAAATCGCTACTTCCCGCCGGCCTTGCCGAACACGTCACCACGCTTTCCGTCAAGGACGGCAGGGCTATTGCCGTGGTCGACGCTGCCGGACTGAACGAGCATCAACGCGACGAAATCAAACGTTTGATTGACACCCGTTTGCTAGAGTATGACGACATTTCCGACGTCCGCATCGTCATGACTGCGGAGCGCAAGCAGCGCCGCCTGATCGCCATCGGCAGCGGCAAGGGCGGTGTCGGCAAGTCGACCCTGACCGCCAATCTCGCCATCGCGCTGAAGATAGCGGGCCGCGCCGTCGGGCTGGTCGATGCCGATATCTACGGCCCGTCGCAGCCGGTGATCTTTGGAAATCAGGGCGAAAAACCCATCGCGCGCGACAAGAAGCTCGTTCCGATCGAAAGTTCCTTCGGCGTTCCGATGCTGTCCATGGGCCATCTCGTGGAGCCAGGCCGCGCGCTTGCATGGCGCGGGCCGATGGCGGGCAATGCGCTCTCGCAGTTGATCGATGCCCACTGGGGCGATGTCGATACGCTGCTGGTCGATCTGCCCCCCGGCACCGGCGACGTCCAGCTCACCATGCTCCAGCGCTACAAGCCCATGGGCGCCGTCCTCGTCTCGACGCCGCAGGACCTCGCCCTGATCGACGCGGCGCGGGCGGGCCAGTTGTTCGACCAGGCCGGCGTGCCGGTCATCGGGCTGGTTGAAAACATGGCCGGCTATGCCTGCCCGCACTGCGGCGAGGTTTCTGACCCTTTCGGCAAGGGCGGAGTGGAAACGGCGGCGGAACGGCTGGAATTGCCTTTTCTCGGCCGCATCCCACTCGACCTCGCCATTCGGCAGGGAAGCGATCGCGGTACACCGCCGGCCGCAGGCGATGATGCGCTCGCGAAGCCCTTTCACGATATCGCTGCCAAGGTCGACGAATGGATTGGCGCGAAAAGTTAAGCCAGCTCCCTGTGACCCGGCGCGGCCTTATTGCAGGCGCAGCGGCGGGTGGCGGGCTTGCTGTCGCGTGGTGGCTCTGGCCGCGTCACTATTCGAGCCCCCTAGCGCCCGGACCGGACGAGCGCGAATTCGGCGGCTGGATCACCATCGGCCGGGATGGCGTGGTGACGGTAGCCGTTCCCCAATTGGAGATGGGGCAGGGGGTCACAACCCTGCTTACGCAGGTCGTGGCCGTCGAGCTTGGCGCGGACTGGCGACAGATTGCCGTCGAGCCCGCGCCGCCTTCCGGTCTTTACGCGAATGTTCCTCTCGCTGCGAAATGGGCGTCGCTCTGGTCCAATCTGCCTAGTCTTGCCGATGATCCTGGCAGTCGGCTGGCGGAAAACTTCGCCCGCAGCAACGCCTTCATCGCAACGGCAGATGGCACTAGTTTGGCAGGATACGAGCCACCCCTGCGCGAAGCTGCTGCCACCGCACGGTCCCTGCTCGCCATGGCAGCGGCAGCGCGATGGAATGTCGACTGGGAGGAATGCGAAGTTGTTGGCGGCCTCGTCCGCCATGGCGACCAGCAATTTGCATTCGGCGATCTGGTGGTCGATGCAGCGCAATTCGATCCGCCCGAACCGCCCCCGGTGAAGGTCGAACGCGCCGCCGAAGATCCCTCGCCTGCCGAAGCCGAACTTGCCCCGGCTTTCCCCCGCCTCGACCTTCCTGCCAAGGTCGATGGCAGTTTCCTCTTCGCAGGCGACATCCGGTTGCCGGGAATGGTCTATGCATCGATCAGGCATGGCCCTCTCGGTGCATCGCACCTGCTGCGGTTCGACCCCGAGGCGGTTGCTGGCATGTCGGGTGTCGTCGCCGTGGTGAAGTCGCAGAAATACCTCGCAGTAGCAGCCGAGAGCTGGTGGGTCGCCGAGCAGGCGTTACGCAAAATCCGGCCCGTTTTCGGCGGGGATGGCGCTGTAGAAAGCGACGCCGCGATGGAAGCGCTGGAGGCCGCGCATGGCGCCGTCGATGCACAGCGTACCATCGATGTGGGCGATGCCGACGATCTGCTGGCTCGTCCCGATTATGCGGAAACCTACACGGTCGCTCCGGCAGTCCACGCTGCCATCGAGACGGCCAGCGCCACCGCACGTTTCGACGGCAACACGCTCGAATTATGGATCGCCGCACAGGCACCGGAAATGACGCGCCGGGCGGCGGGAAGGGCGATCGGACTGTCACCGCAAGATGTCGTTCTCTATCCCACGGCGGCGGGGGGAAGCTTCGATGCCCGCCTCGAGAGGCGGCATGCCATCGAAATAGCGCAAATCGCCAAAGAGGTTGGCCGACCAGTGCAACTGACATGGCCTCGCGTGCAGGAATTTCAGTCGGTGCCGGTCCGCACCCCGGTCAGTGCGCGCATGGAGGCCGCATTCGTGCCTGCCAGCGGTGGGCGCATAGCCGCATGGCGCGCACGCCTTGCCATGCCCGCCACCGCTCGCGAATTCGGCAGACGGCTGTTCGACAACAAGACCGCCGAAGCTGCAATGAAACACTCCGAGGGTGAAGCGGACGTGCTGGCCTGTGAAGGCGCGGTTCCGCCCTATGCGATCGATAACGTGGCCATCGATCATCTGCCCGTTTCATTGCCGTTTCCGACGGGGCGGCTGCGCGGCAATGCGCCGGCCTACACGGCGTTCTTTACGGAATGCTTCATCGATGAACTGGCCGAACGCGCGGGGCGTGATCCATTCCTCTATCGCATGGAGATGCTGGGCCGCATGCCGCGCATGGCCGATTGCCTGCGCCGGGCAACCCGGCTTGCCGGTTGGGACGGCGGCAGACGCGGCACCGGTCAGGGGCTGGCCATGGTCCGGATGGGCTCTCCCGACAGCGGCGGGCGTATTGCCTGCGTGGCGCAGGCTGCACTGGGCGAGGGCGGGGTCCGTGTCACGAAACTGCATGCGGCCGTCGATATCGGACGGATCGTCAATCATGACATCGCCCGGCAGCAGATCGAAGGCGGATTGATCTTCGGCCTTTCCCTCGCGACCGGGTCCAGCATCGCGTATGAAGACGGCAAACCTGTGCCAAACCGTCTGTCGGGACTGTCGCTCCCGACGCTGGCGGATTGTCCGGACATCGTTGTCGAGTTCATTACCAGCGATGCGCCCGCGTTCGATCCTGGCGAACTCGGCGTGGCGGTTGCTCCGCCTGCAATTGCGAATGCCCTTTACTCTGCGACCGGAGTCCGCTTTCGCCGTCTGCCACTGCTTTCGGAGGGCATATGACCTGGCGTGATCAACAGCTTTCAGCCGACCATCCGCCGGTGAAATCCGGGGCGATCGGCGTTCTTCTCGTCAATCTGGGTACGCCGGATGCGGCAGAGCCTGGGGCGGTCAAACGCTATCTCGCGGAGTTCCTTTCCGACAGAAGAGTTGTCGAGATACCGCCCATTGCCTGGCAGCCCATTCTGCGCGGCATCATCCTCAATACCCGGCCCAAGAAAAGTGCGCATGCTTACCGCCAGGTCTGGACCGACGCTGGGTCACCATTGGCGGTGATTACGCGTCAGCAGGCCGAGGCTATGCAGGCGAGGTTGGGGAACGAAGCAAACGTCGACTGGGCCATGCGGTACGGAACGCCATCGATTCCGGACCGATTGCAGGCTCTCAAGAATTCCGGTTGCGAGCGAATTCTGCTCGCGCCGCTTTACCCGCAATATTCCGGGGCAACGACAGCCACTGTTGTGGACAAGGCTGCGGATTGTCTGCGGACAATGCGTTGGCAACCAGCGCTGCGTACTCTGCCACCCTATCACGACGATCCCGCCTATATCGATGCGCTGGCATCCGATTTGTCGAAGCAGCTCGATGGGCTCGATTTCGAGCCGGAAGTGCTCCTGCTGAGCTTCCACGGCATGCCCGAACGCACACTGCATCTTGGCGACCCGTATCATTGCCATTGCCAGAAGACGTCGCGCCTCCTGCAGGAGAAGCTGCACAGGCCGGGCCTTAAATTCCGAACCACGTTCCAATCGCGTTTCGGCCGCGCGAAATGGCTCGAACCCGCAACGGATACGGTGTTGGCGGAAGAGGCAAAGGTAGGAACGAAGCGGCTGGCCATCGCTGCACCGGGATTTTCTGCCGATTGCCTGGAAACGCTGGAAGAACTGGCGATCCAGGGCCGCGAGCAATTTACCGAGGCCGGCGGCGAGCATTTTGCTGCCCTATCGTGCCTGAATGTATCCGATCCCGGCCTCGCCATGCTGGAGACGCTTTTGCGACGCGAATTGTCGGGGTGGATTAGCGCCTAGGAATTACTTACACTAAGGTAAGTTGTCAGGAGCTACCTATGGCTACGCTTGCCGCTCATCAATCCATCGATGCTGCACCCGCGCACTGGACGCAGGGCAATCCGGATGAGGATACGCTTGCCCACATCCCAGGCGAAAAAGGCTGGCCGCTTGTCGGCAATACCTTCAAAATGCTGGCGGATCCTCATGGCATGGCCAGGGCGATGGTCGCCAAATATGGACGGGTCTACAAGAACAAGGCCTTTGGCGGCTGGAACGTGGCGTTGATCGGGGCGGACGCCAATGAGCTGGTCCTGTTCGACCGCGAAAAGCTGTTTTCTTCCGAACAGGGGTGGGGCCCCATATTGGATCGGCTCTTCCCTCGTGGGCTGATGCTGATGGATTTCGATCACCACCGCGCCGACCGCCGCGCGCTGTCGATCGCGTTCAAGCCGGGACCGATGCGCCATTATGCCGATGCACTCAATCGGGGGATCGGCCGGCAGGTCGAGGAATGGGGCGCGGGAGACATGCGCTTTTACCCAGCGATCAAGGAACTGACGCTGGATCTTGCGGCAGACAGTTTCATCGGCATTTCCTGGGGCCCGGAAGCAGACCGGATCAACCGGGCCTTTGTCGACATGGTGCAAGCCAGCGTGGCGCCCGTACGAAAGCCGCTTCCCTTCACGCAGATGAAAAAAGGGGTCGATGGACGGGCGTTCCTCGTCGACTATTTCACGCAGGAAACGCATCGCCGCCGGGCCGAGGGCGGGGGGCAGGATATGTTCAGTCAGTTCGCCACGGCCGAGTATGACGACGGTAGCCTGATGCCTGTCGACGAAGTCGTCGATCATATGAATTTTCTGATGATGGCCGCGCACGACACGATCACGTCGAGCGCGACATCGCTATTGTGGCTGCTCGCCAAGAACCCTGAATGGCAGGAAAAGCTGCGGCAGGAAGTGGAGGCCGTCACCGGTGGTACGGGCACTGACGGGAGACCGCGCGACCTTGCTTACGAGGATCTGGGCAAACTGGAACTTACCGAAATGGCGTTCAAGGAAGCTTTGCGCTTCGTTCCCCCGGTGCCGTCCATGCCGCGCCGTGCCTTGCGAGAATTCGAGTATGGCGGTTACCGAATTCCTGCCGGGACGCCCGTCGGCATCAATATCCACTGGACGCACCATAGCGAAGAGTACTGGGACGAACCCGAAAAGTTCGATCCGCTTCGCTTCACGCCAGATCAGGTAAAGGCGCGCCATAAATATGCCTGGGTACCGTTTGGTGGCGGCGCGCATATGTGCCTTGGCCTCCACTTCGCCTACATGCAGGTCAAGATATTGATGGCGCAGCTGCTGCCGCGTTACCGGGTAGAACTGGCCGATGGCGATCCGGAATGGCAGGCCTGGCCAATCCCGAAGCCGAAAGATGGATTGAAGATCAGGCTGACAGCGCTCTGATCAGAAATCGATCGCGATACCATCCTTGACCCAGTCGCCGTAGCGGGTCGGACTCAGTTCTTCCTCATCCGTCCCCTTTTTCGGTTCGGGCGGGGGATCGTTGGTCCAGTGCGCGGGCTTTTCGAAACCCTGCGGACGCTTGCTCTCTTGCTTCGTCATGTCCTCTAGATGATGGTGCTGGCGGCATTGCGCAAGTCCGCGTAAGGGCGCGGCCAATGGCTGAACTCCAAGGTATCCATGCTCGCCGCGCTGCGCTGCGCCTGCTCGATGCAGTCCTACGCCGCGGTGAAACGCTCGACGTCGCCTTCAACGGCGCGACCAAGGACGTGCGCAAGTTCGAAGACAAGGCTCTAGCCCGCGCGATTGCCGCCGAGGTTCTGCGCTGGATGGTCGATCTCGACGGGCTGATCGACAGCGCCACGAAAAAGCCTCTGCCCGACGATGCCAAGGTGCGAATGGTTTTGCGCATGATGCTCGCTCAATGGCTTCGGCTACAGACGCCGCCGCATGCCGTTGTGGCTACGGGGCTGGATTTGCTGGCCGGCGGTCCAAGGCGGCTTGCGCATGGGGTTTTCTCAACGCTCACCAAACGCGAGGTCGCTTTGCCGCCCGCCCCGACCTTGCCCGCAGAGGTCGCTACCCGGTGGGGCGATCGTGCCGCGTCCATCGCAGCCGGACTTGCCGATCCACCGCCGCTCGATCTGACCTTGCGCGATCCGGCAGAGACGGAGCACTGGCAGGTCCAGCTATCTGCAGACAGCCTGATGCCGGGCCACTTGCGCCTGGCGCGCGGCGACAACATCGAGAAACTGCCAGGCTTTGCCGAAGGTGCCTGGTGGGTACAGGACATAGCCGCGTCTCTCCCGGCAAGGCTGCTTGGAGATGGAGAAGGCCGCCACGTGCTCGACCTGTGTGCTGCACCGGGCGGCAAGACTTTGCAACTGGCGGCGCAGGGCTGGAAGGTGACTGCGCTCGATATTTCCAAGCGCCGCCTCGAACTGCTCAAAACCAATCTGAAACGCACCGGGCTTGCGGCCAGCACCGTTCGCGCGGATGCGCTGACATGGGAGCCGAAACATCAGTTTGATGCGATTCTGCTGGACGCACCCTGTACGGCCACCGGCACCGCGCGGCGCCATCCAGACGTGCTGCATCGTATCGGAGCTCGGCAGATAGCGGAAATGGCAGAACTGCAGGCGGCCCTGCTAGACCGGGCAAAGGGATGGCTTAAGCCGGGTGGCATATTCGTCTATGCAACCTGTTCGCTGGAGCGCGAAGAAGGCGAGGATCAGACGAGCGCCGTCGATCTTGCGCCGCTGCCGATCGGCTTGGAGAATCTCCCGGCTGGTCTCGAACAGACCGCCGAAGGCTGGTTGCGCACCGATCCGGGCATGCTCGGGGAAGCCGGTGGCCTTGACGGATTTTTCATCGCGCGCTGGGGTAAATAGCTCGCCGCGATTTCGATGATGCGGCAAGGCCTAGAAAAAAGCGCCCCGCCCGAGGGCGAGGCGCTAAAGGTAAAAGGGCTGTTACGCCCTCCGGGTCGCACCTCGATTTGCCCACGCGCGGAGAAGAGTCGCAAGCCGAATTAATTTAGGGTTGATTGCGTATCTGTTTGCGCCAAACTGATGAGCGGACCGCATTCCGGTCGAGAGGTTTTCCGTGCCGCCCGCTCACCTGCTTCCCGGTCGTTCAAATTTTCAAGGTTCCCTTGCATCGTGAGGGATGCAGGCAGTTTGGAACCGGGCAATTGCCGCACTTCGGATCCCTGCAAGGTGCTGATTGTCGATGATCACCCGATAGCCCAGGGCGGTTTGCGTTCCGTCTTTGCCACGAGCGATCGCTATCGAATTGTCGGCGTGCTCGACAATGGGGCACCAGTGAGCGCGTTCATTCGCTCGCAGGAAGTCGATCTGGTGGTGCTGGACATGAATATGCCTGGCCTGCGCGGCATAAACGTATTGGCGGAAATTGTCGGTTCCAATGACATGACCGTGATTATCCTGACCGGCGAAACGCAGTTCACGGAGATCGAGTACGCGCTTAAACTGGGCGCTCGAGGTGCCGTCAGTAAAAGCGAGCCTGCGGCGGAAATTCTACGCGCGTGCGATGCTGCTCTCGATGGTGAAGTCTATCTGTCACCAATGATGCAGAGGGGGCTGGCGTCGGTGCAAGCTCCAGAAATCGCTTTGTCTCCGCGCCAGATGGCGATCCTTCATTATCTGGCTCAGGGGGAAACCAATAAAGAGATTTCCTACCGCCTGTCGATCGCGCAGCCGACTGTCTCTTTCCACATTGCCGAACTGCGCCGGAAGCTCGACGTCCCTAGCAACCGCAAGATCGTGGACCGGGCGCAGGAGCTAAAGCTGCTGTGATTCACGCTTCAGCAGGGGATGGTCGGCCATTTCGCAGCAGAGCGGCTTTATCAGGATGACATCTACGGATCGACTGAGCCTTCCTCGTGTTATGGTAGTATCGTCGTAGGTTGCTGCTGCAAGCTTACGCCCATCCACCCGACGTGCGATCAATGTTTGGTCAGCCGGTACTCGGTCCACATCGATAATGTGCCATCCCGGCGCCCGGCCTTCGAGCTCGGCGATCGTGCACGACTGGTTCTGCTCAAAGGCGCCGGGAAGGATGGCACGAATAGTGGTGCCGTCGGGTCCGGACGTCACGATAGTCAGTTCCCCTCCCAATCCTTCGATCAGGCGCCTGGCCGACCGGAACCCGGAACCGGTACCCTGGCGTTTCTCTCCTGCCGTTGTGCGGTTGGCGTGATCGTCGTGCAATTGTTTCAGCACGCTTTCCTCGATGCCTTCGCCGGTGTCCGTTAGCTCAATGATCAGCTTACCGCCGGTCACGCGCATGGATAGCCGGGCGCCGCCGGAACTGGTGTAGGTGTAGGCATTGCTCAAGATGTTCGCGAGAGCACGCATAAGTACCGGTCGGTCGGAGACAATGCTGGGACCCTCTTCGATATCGTCCTGCAGCGTCAGTCCCTTGGCGGCGAACGAACCACGGAACATCATGATCAGCGGTTCAGCCAGATGGCGCAGACTGAAGCAGCTCAAGGTCGCCGCGCCAGAATTTTCGCCGACGATCGCAGCGCCCGACATGGTCGTCGTTGCGATTTCAGCCAGATAGTCTGCCGAGCTGCGCAGCATGTCGGCCAGTTCGCGGTTGTCGGGATCGCCGCTTTCATCGAGCACATGAACCGCACTGTTGAGCGCCAGAATAACCTGCTGACTGTCATGACCAGAGGCGTGTAGCAGAGCGTTCTGACTGTTCACGGTGGCCAGTGCGAAAGCTTTCTCTTCGGCAAGACGCTGCGCATCTTCGCTGATCGCCAGGCGTTCGGCCATCGATCGCGCATAATTGCTATCTGCCTCGCGCTTGTCCGCCTGAAGCTTTTTGAGATGCAGACCGAGAGCAAGCGTGACCATTAGGGATTCGAACAATCCGACGGGGCCTGCCAAATGCCAGTTTATCGGCAGCCAATCGAATACACCCATCGATGCAACGGCGGCGTATACGATGAATAATGCGAGACTTCCCCAGCCGATCAGCAAGGGCCAGAGCTGGCGCCCGATCGTCCGCATACCCGCCACGGCGAGGAAGGGGAGGTAAAGCGCGACGACGACCGCAACCAGCCAGGCGATGGCATGGATGGCATTGCGCAAAGCAGGTTCGTAGATCGCCAGCCCGGCCTGTAAGGCGATCACCAGCAGACTTACTGCAATCACGATTTTCAGGAACAGGTCGCGCCGCGGAAAGAGTTCGGCAGTGCGCATGAAGCTACGGGCGAACTGCGTCATGGCCGCCGCGAATCCGCATTTGATCGCGTCTTCTATTGCCACGCCTAGCATCGGACTGTCCGGCAGGAAGAATATCGTCAGGTACCCTTCCGCATGAACCGTATTCAGCGCGAACAGCGCTTGAGCCAGCGCCAGCCATGCGAACTCGCGATGTCCGGTTATGGAAAAGAAAACGAAATTCAGAAAGATCAGTACCAGAACGCCCAGCACAACGCCTGCCACCATGGCGATGTTCGTGCGGCGATCTGAAAAGAAATCTCCATAGGTCTGGATGACCAGCGGCATGTAGGTCGAGTTTTCCGACCTGAAGTCGATGACGATCGTCCGTTCTTCGTTCGGCTGCAGAAGCAGTTCGCTGCTGAAGGCCTGATAGGTACGTAAATTTTCCGCCGCCGCCGAAGGATCGGTGCCATCGACCAGTAAAGCGAGACGATCCCCGCGGCTTTCGTACATGCGGAAATAGCTGAGCGATCCGCGTCCGGTCGAAACGATCCAGCTGCCAGCCGTCTGGCCAACGTTACGAACCCGGATGGCAAGGGCTATCCGGTCGCCTGGTGCCCCGAAATGAGCCGCGCTACCGGAAATCGGTTGCAGCCGTTCGTTCAGGAAAGCCGTTAGGCTGAGGCCGTCGATCGCGTCCTGGTCACGCGTGTAGCGGATGTGCGCGACCACGTCCGTTGCGCTGACGTCTGGCTTCAGCTCGATTGCTGGTGGCAATTCATCGGCACGTAACGCTTGTGGCCAGAAAGCCAGTACAAATGCCACCAATGCGGTAAGCCACGAGTGCGACGCCATTGTGCGCGCAATCTTCTACGCAATTGTGTCGGTGTCAATTCGCAATCAGTTTGGTTTGCAACATGGGCCGCTTGGTTTACCCGTTATCGCCATGGCGATGGGTATCTGAGCAAATGGCGGCAACCGAACAACTTCGAACGCGGCATGTCAAAAAGCCTTGGGGGCGGAAGCAGCTCTCGGCGCCGTTCGACAAGACGCCCGGAGATACGATTGGGGAAATCTGGTTCGAGCCGCCCGCTGAGGCCGACGAACTGCTGCTGAAGTATATTTTCACCAGCCAGCGGTTATCGGTGCAGGTGCATCCCAATGACGATCAGGCCATGGCAGCAGGTCTGGGCCGAGCGGGCAAGGAGGAATGCTGGTACGTGCTCGATGCCGAGCCCGGGGCGAAGCTCGCTATCGGTTTCAAGCGCTCCGTTTCGCGCGATGAGATGCAGCGCGGCGCGGAGGATGGGTCGATCATGGATTTGCTTGCCTGGCATAACGTCAAACCGGGCGACTTCTTCTACATCCCCGCAAATACCGTACATGCGATCGGGGCCGGCATCAGTATCATCGAGATCCAGCAGAACTCCGACGTGACCTATCGGCTGTACGATTACGGGCGCCCTCGCGAACTTCATCTCGACGATGCCTTGGCAATCGCGGAGCGCGAACCTTACGACATGTCACTGCATTGCCAAGTAGGTGACGTGGGTAATGCGTTGCTCGTTGACGGCCCTTACTTCCGCCTTTGGCGGGTGGATGGGGCGTCGAATGACGGTAAGCCCGCCAGTTCCGGCAAGGCCTTTGTCTTGCCATATCGCGGCACGGCAACGGTCGGGTCTGAACGGGTTGAGCCCGGGCAATGTATGTTTGCACAAGATGCGGGTGAGATAAGTTTTTCGCCGGGCGCTCTCGGTTTCATGGCCCAGCCTTTGTGATCCCGGTTGCACCGCGCGTAGGCGCTGCTGCGGGTAGCCGGTTCGTCAGGGAGCCGATGTCGCCAGTGCCAATTGCGCTAGGCGAATGGCCCCGAGCGGCCCGGCATCTTCGCCCAGCTTCGCGGTGACGAGAAACTCCGGCATCTGAGCTATCCGAGCGCCGTGCGCATATCCAGCGAGGCTCGCGTTCAGCTTCGCCCGAATGACTTCAAGCAGATATGGTCGGTTGATAGCGACACTGCCTCCCAGCATGATACGCTCCGGGACCACTGTCACAGCAAGATTATGGCACAGGGTCGCAACGATTTGTGCCACATCGTCCCATACATCGTCACTGTCTGCGATGTCCGATGCGGGCTGGCCGCAGCGGGCCTCCAATGCGGGTCCGCTAACGAAGCCTTCGACGCAGCGATCGTGAAAGCTGCAGCTTCCAGCCCATCCCGGCCGCGGCGAGGGGACGATCATATGACCGGCCTCGGCATGTCCGAGGCCGATCACCGGTCGGCGATCAATAATGGGGGCCACGCCGACCCCGGTTCCGATCGTGATATAGCACCAGGATCGCAGATCGCGTGCCGCACCCCAGACGCCTTCGGCGAGGGCCGCGCCGTTGACATCCGTATCGATGAGGAATGGAGTGTCCCAGAGTAGCCTGCGTAAATCCGCCCCGGCCCATCCCGGCTTGGGAGTGGCTAGCAACTGGCCATAGTTGGCGGAGGCGGGATCCGTATCGAGTGGGCCGAAGCTGGCAATCCCGATTGCCGCGATGTCATGTTCATGGCGCCAACCGTGAAGAATCGTCTCGATCCGCGAAAGGGTTTCGCTCGGATGCCCCGTCGCCACCCTTTCCCGCGCGAAGATGGCGCCGGATGTATCCGCAAGAACGCATATACATTTGGTACCGCCAAGTTCGACCCCGGCCAGATATGGCCCGCCGGTCTGTCGATGATTTGCCACCGTCGTTCCCGTAAATAATTGACGTGTCGATCTGTGGGGGGAAGTCGCCAGCGGCGCAAGGGTTTCGCCCCGCAGGCCCTGGTCGAGATCGCCAAGTGGGCGGGGCGGGTTCGGACACCGCCCCTCCCGATAATCATCGCACGCGTTTGCTGCGCCGTTTCCCGAAACGACCGACCACGCGTTCGAGCGCCAAAATTGCCAGTAATGACAGGCCGAACAGGGGTAACAGCAAGCCGAGCAGCACCACTACGATGATCAGACCGGGACCATGAGGAACCGATGATCCTGTAGGTGCACCCAGTTTACCCGACGGCTTTCGCTTGAGCCACATGACCACGCCAAGCACCGATAGCCCGATCAAGGCAAATGCGGTCATCAGACCTATGATCTGATTGGCGAGGCCGAATAACTGCCCTTCATGCCAGGCAATTCCATAATTGATCGCACGATCGATCGGATGTTTGTCTGCAAAGTCGGTGCGCGAAACCTCTCGCCCATCAATCGGATCGAAAGTGGCACTTTGGGTCAAGGGACGGTTCTGCGTTTCCGATTTGATCGTCCATACATCACCTGTTGGCGGGCCGAAACGCTGCGGGGCGTGAGGCGGCAGTACCAGCACCGGAAACGCCATTTCTTCTTCACTGGCTTTCGAGACGAAGCTTGAGAGCGGCAGCGGATCCCCCTTGGTGGCCTGTCGTGCTGGCATCGTTGGCGCTGCCATGTCGCCGTGATCGTGCCCGGCATGGGCATGGGCCGCAGGGGCAATCCAGTTGCCTGCCGGTTCATGCCGAACGATCTCTGGCCCCGACCCGATCTTCTAGTCCTGGGGGCCTTCCACCAGCCCCAGTTCAGTGCGTGCCCATTTGAAGACGCTGCCCCATGTGCCTGCCCATGGCAAACCGCTAGCAATCATGACCAGGACCAGCCCTGCAATCCAGAAACCTGTCACGCGGTGCAGGTCCTTCATCAGCGCGCGTCCTTTGAGAGAGAGGCGCGGCCAGAACGTGCCCGCTGCCCTGAACGGGCGCGGCCACCACAGATACAGGCCGCTCAGGATCATTACGATGGTCCAGCTCGCTGCAAGTTCGACCAGCCGATCGCCCCAATCCCCGAGCAGAAGCGAGCCGTGGAATGTCGCGATGACATTCGGGATGCGTTCGGTCGGATCAAGCGTACCCAGAACTTGGCCCTGCGGCGAAACGAAGACGTCCGTCAGCGCCCCGCCGGGTAGACCAAGCTGGATCATGGCGGCATCGCCGGCATGTTCCGGCATGCGGTAATGGTGAAAGCTGCCTTCCGGATAAGCCGTCTGTGCGGCTTCGAGCTGCCGGTTGGCCGACACTGCGCCTTCGAGCGACAGGCCGCGATATTTACGCTCTTCCCACCGGTCGATCTGTGGCTTGAACAGATAGATCGACCCGCTCAGCGACAGGATGAGGATGAAAGGAAGGACGAACAGGCCGGCATAGAAATGCCAGCGCCAGATCGTACGGTAGGTCGCAGTATCGGCCACGGTCTTATCTCCCCCTAGAACCGTGCGCGTACGCCGCCGAAGACGGCGCGGCGTTCCACGGGATAGAAGACGACGGATGCCGGTGTGGCCGTTATGGCCGCACTGATATCGCCGACGGCTTTCTCGTTAAGCAGATTTCGGGCGTCGAGGAAAAGGTCGATCCCAGCGGTCACCGTTGCTCCGGCTGATAGACCGACCAGCGCATAGCCATCGGTTCTCAACGAGTTGGTGTAGTCCACCCATGCACCTTGCGGCACCCACTCCACATTGGGCGCAACATGTACGCTGTCGGTTCCGAGACGCAGTTCCGCACGATAGACATGGCGCGGTACCACCGGCAGCCGATTATCGCCGTATTGTGCATCATCCTTGAAGCGGAAGTCGCTGTACTGGTACACCTGCCGCAGCTTGGCCCATTCCCCCAGATCGATGGAGAGCGCCGCCTCGATGCCCTGGTGGAGGGTTTCGTCGGCGTTGAAAGTCGATGCAGGGATATCGGGGCCGACATTGAATTGCAGCAACTCGCCGCGAATGTCCGCGCGATAGGCGGCCAAATCCCATTCGGCGATCCCCGCACGCCCACGAGTTCCGACTTCAAAGCTCCACGCCCTCTGTGGATCGAGATTCACGAAGCTTGCCACCTGCGCCAGTTCGATGAAGCCGGGAAATTCCACCGAACGGCTGTAATTGGCGAACAGCTGGATGCCGTCGACCGGTTCGTACAGCACGCCAAACTTGGGTGAAAACGCGTTGAAGTCTGCCGAGCCGGTAACATCGGTGGCGCCGCCGGCAAAGCTGTCGAACAGAAGATGTTGTTCGCGCTGGCCATCGGCATAGATACCGCCGGCAATGAGCTGGAGTCGGTCGACTGGACGGAAGCGGAATTCGCCGTAGATGTTGGCGGTCCGCGCTTCCTGCTTGGCTTCGAACGTCTTTGCTCCGCGTTCGCCGTCGATGTTGACGAAGCGTCTTGAATCGACTTCGCCGAAACGCGCCTCCCCGCCGAGCGTCAGTTCGAATGGACCGGCCGCATAATCGAACCGTGCATAGGCTCCGCGATCTACGGATTTCTGGTCCACGACCTGAAAGATCGGGTGGTGGAGCGACTTGGCATTGATAAACACACCGGCATCGAGCTGACCATCGGCGAAACTGAACCGGGTGCGGTTTTGCAGTCGCAGAGAGTCGATGTCACGCGCCTGATCGTTTACGAAATTGCCGGTTTTCGGCGCCGTCAGCGCGGTCGGCAGGTCGAGCGCGCCGGGAAGTTCCTGATCGATCCGGTTGATACTGGCATAGGTGCGGTTCTCTACGCCATCGGCGATCTGCAATCCGACATTGCCGTGAAAGCGCAGGCTTTCGCGATGGGCATGGTCCCGGTCGCCATTGGAATGATCGTAGCTGACAGCGGCCCACATATCGCCAGCGCCGCTCGCTGCGCCGTATGAGGCCAGACCGCGCCAGGTGTTGAAGCTGCCGGCGTCGGCGCGCAGGTACATGCCGCTGGCCGTCATGCCGGTGGGTGTCACACCATTGATCGCTCCTCCAAGCGTGCCCGACCCGAAGCGCAACGCGTTGGCGCCGCGATATACTTCGAGATAGTCGAAGAAGATCGGCTCCAGTTCCTGGAAGTCGCCATTGTCATCTGCGAGATTGATCGGAACGCCATCCTGCAACAGCGTGATGCCGCGCATGTGATAACCGCGCGAAAGACCCGAGCCCCGGATCGAGATGCGAACCTCTTGGCCATAACGTGGCTGGAGATAGACGCCGGGCGAGAAGGCAAGCGCATCGCGCAGGCTGACCAGCGACTTGTCGGCATAGTCTTCATGCGTGACGACATCGGTGCCGCCCGGCGTGGCATCGGCGCGCCGCTTGGCTTCGCTCGACGCATGCTGGCCGGTCACGATGATCGTACGGTCCGACTCGCCAGCGGCATCGCTTTCGGATGTCTCGGCATAAGCGGGCGCGGCCACGGCGAAGGTTGCCGCCCCAAGGACGAAAATAGAATATTTCACGGTAATTCCCCTGCTGCACGGTGCGGCTCGGCGCACGCATTCCCGCGCAATTGATCTGAAAGTTTACGGGTTCAGATCGACGCCGGTGGTCCGCGCAAGGGCGGGCGGAGGTAGGGGATGGGCGCAACGGGTAGGCGGCCAAGCGGCGCCAGACCCAGCAGAATGATCGCTGCCAGCGCAATCGCGAGCAGTACGGGCGGTATGCCGCCGAGCAAGGGCTGGGCGAGGGAGGAAAACGCGCAATGCGTATCCTTTGCGTCCGGTGAATGCCGGCTTTCATCCGCGTCGGTCTTCATGGGAATGGCAATGGTTGCGAGGCTGCGCTCGCCGGTACCGCCATGGCAGATCGAAACCTCGACCAGCTTTTCGGTCGAAGGCGCGATCATGTACCCGGCAGGGATCGCAGCCCGGACGCAGAACGCCAGAACCAGCAGCAGCATCAAGAGATAGCGGTGGTCCTCAACCAGGCCGCGAACGCGTTTCATGGCGGCCCCATATGCAATCGAAGGTCCGTTGTCAGCACCTATCGCGCAGCGCGTGTTCTCAGCCGCCCGTAGCGCTCATATGGCGTGTCAGGGCAGGCTCGGCGCGGTCTATGTCGAAGTCGTGACGGAGCGGTTTGCCGGCCAGCAGACGATCGAGCGCATCGTCCAGCGTGCCGGGCCCTTCTGCGCGCAGTATTTCGCGCAGTTCGACCTTCTGATCGTGGCCGAGGCATCCGTAAACCGTGCCGGTGGCGGCGATCCGGATGCGGTTGCAGCCCGAGCAGAAATTGTCGCTCAGCGGGGTGATGAAACCGATACGGGTGCCGGTTTCGGCAACGTCGAAATAGCGAGCCGGACCGCCGGTGCGGTGGATGGATGGGGAAAGGGTAAACCGCTCTTGCAGCAGCTTACGCACTTCGGTCAGATCGAGATGGGTCGATTTGCGGTCGACGGAGACGTCACCGAGCGGCATGGCTTCGATCATCGCAAGATCGAAGCCGCGTTCGCCGCACCATGCGAGCAGGGCGGGCAGTTCGCCGTCGTTCACGCCGCGCATCGCTACCGTGTTGATGCGCACGGCGAGGCCGGCGCTGCGCGCCGCGTCGATGCCGCGCATGACCTTGTCGAATTCGTCGCGCCGGGTGAGATCTGCAAAGCGCGCCGGATCGAGCGTGTCGAGGCTGACGTTGATCCGGCGGATGCCGGCGGCTGCCAGGTTATCGGCCAGTTCGGGCAGCAGCGTTCCATTGGTCGTCAGTGTGACTTCGTCCAGCCCGTGCTCGCGCAGATTCGTGAGGCGGGAGACGAGATCGACGATGCCCTTGCGGACGAGGGGTTCGCCGCCGGTGAGGCGGATACGCTTAACGCCGCGGCCGACGAGGTGGAGGGCGAGGCGTTCGATTTCGTCGAAAGTGAGCAGATCCCGGCGCGGCATGAACTGCATGTCCTCGGCCATGCAGTAGGTGCAGCGCAGGTTGCAGCGGTCCGTCACCGAGAGGCGGACGTAGTTGATCCGGCGTCCAAATGCATCGTGCATGGCGACGCCCCTACACGGTGCAGGGCCATCCCGAAACGGAAATAGTGGACCCTACACCAGAAATCACATGTCAATCATACGTTTGATTGTCAGGCCGAACGACGCATTCGCCCGAACAGTGCAGGGAACGGCTCCAGCGAGCGAGCCTTGCCCATCGCTTCGGCAACCGTCGGCGGAATGGCGATTTCCGCCGCATGCGCCTGCCCTTCGCTGAGACCGACGGCAATCGTGTAACTACCGGGATCGATGACAAACCGGCCGTTGCGTTCGAACCGGCCGAGCTGGTTGCCGCCCAGTTCGAAAAGCAGCCGACGATTTTCTCCGGGCAGCAGCGATATCTGCTGGAAGTCTGCCAGTTCCGAGGGACCGCGGTCCCGCGATGCAGGACGCTTGAGATAGACCTGCACGGTTTCCTGCCCTTCGCTGTCCCCGGTGTTGTAGAGGACGGTGCTGGCGATGAGGCGATCATGGCTCAGTTCGATGCTGTAATCTTCCAGCTCGAATTGCGAGAAGCCCAGACCGTGTCCGAAGGGAAGGCCGATCCGGCCCTTGTCGATGAGGGCGACGGGCAGGCGTCCGCGCGGGGCGAACGCGCCGGTCAGAACCAGAGCGATGGCGTGGCCCGAGGCGCTGCCCAGCTGGCCCGCATGCAGGACGCAGGGCAGCTTGTGCCCGCCCACATCGGGATCGAGCGGGCGCGAACCGAGCGTGACCAGCACGAGGTTCTTGTTGGCGGCGTGCAGCGCATCGAGCAGGGCCTGTGCCGCTTCGCCGAGACTGTCGGTTTCGCCGAGCGCCATGATGACCGTCTCCGATCGGCGCGCCGCTTCGCTGGCCATGCCGATAGCCATCCGGTCGGCATTGACCAGCTTGCCCGATTGCGAGCGTTCCCCTTCATCGCGAAGGGCAAGGCCCGGGACATATTTATAGCGCAGACCGAGGCCATCGAGGCCGTCGAGAAGGCTTGCCCCGTCCGCCATCGCATCGCCCATGGAAAGGGAGCGCTCAGCGGCCGCCGTACCCACCACGAGGATTTCGTGCGGCCCTGCATCAAGCGGGAGCACCGCCGGTTCATTGCGCAGCAGCACGATCGAATGCAGCGCTGCATCGAGCGCGACGGCGCGCGGGTCGAGCGGGGCGGGAGCCGGCATTGGCGGGCTGCGATCCGCGCGGCCATGCGAGCGGAACAAACCGAGATCGTATTTTGCCCCGAGCACCCGGCGAACCGCGTCGTCGACCTGCAACTGCGTGATGCGACCGGCCCGGAAGGCGGCCATCACTGCATCGACCGAGAGGCCGATGTAGGGGCCGCGCCGATCGTCCTGACCGGCCGCGCGGGCGATGGCGGACCATTCGGAAAGGTCGATCCCTTCATACCCGCCCGGCCCGCCAATGGAGAAGGCGGGATCGTCCGCGCCCGCAATATCGAGCGCGTACTGGGTTGCCGTGTCGAGCGCCACGCTGGCAGGGGTCGAGATGCCCAGAATGCCTGCAACGAGGCGGAATTTGTCGATTAGGGCGTCGGGCATGCGGCGATCGGTCCAGGACGGATCGTCCACCCGCAGGCAAGCCAGCGAGCCGCCGCTTTCATCATCGTCGTTTTCCAGCCCGCGCACGGTGGCCGCAGCAAGAGTGCGCGCCAGGAATTCCGATGCGCCCCAGGTGGCGGCGCCATTGCGGTCGGCCGACAGATGGCTGAGCACGACATCGGGGCCAAGCAGCCAGTTCTTGCCCGTTTCACGCGCTTCGTCGGCGACGACCGCGGCTGCGCGTTCGACGATGTCGGGCGACCAGCTGGCTGCCAGAGCAAAGGGGCTGGGCATGACGACGGCGCCCCCGCGGCTCACCTCGTCTGCAAAGAGCAGCGGAATGCCGAGCCGGGTTTCTTCGACCGCAATGCGCCGGAAGGTGGCACTTTCGACCTGCGAAGCGCTGCCGATCAGCCCGCCGAGATGACCACGCTTCAACTGATCGCGGATGTGCCGGATGTCCTGCGGATCATCGGAAGTGGGCAGCGGGCGCAGCACCAACTGACCGGTCTTTTCCTCCATCGACATGATGTCGAGCAGGTCTTCGACGAAGCGTTCGCGCTTTGCGCCATGGTCGGTTGGGCGGAGTGCCATAGCCAACCGGTTTCGGCTCTAATGGTAAATATCAGGTTTGGATTTGAGATTTCGTCGCTCGCCCGGCTCATTTCGGCGACTGGCCATGGAAGCGATTTACAGATATAAAAATATCTTTATATCCATTTCATCATGCGGACCGAGACCATCTTCAGGGCCCTTGCCGATCCCACGCGCCTGCGGATCATGCGCCTGCTGGGTTCGATGGAGCTTGCCGTAGGAGAGGTGGCCCAGGTGCTGGGGCAAAGCCAGCCGCGCGTTTCGCGCCATATCGGGATATTGTGCGACGCCGGTCTGGCAGAGCGGCGCCGCGAAGGCAGCTGGGTATTTCTGCGCGCCTGCGCCAATACGAACGATGCCCCGCCGCTGAGCACGGCAATTGCCGACCTGCTGGTGAAAGCTGAAGCCAGCGATTCGCAGTTCGCCGAGGAATGCGAACTGGACCGGCGGCGGCTTGCGGAAATTCGCGAGCACCGCGAAAACGAGGCGCAGGCCTATTTTTCCGATCACGCCCATGACTGGGACGAATTGCGCCGGATGCATTCATCGGACGAAGCGGTCGAAAAAGCGCTGACCCTTGCGCTGGGCGATATGCCGATGGGGCGCCTGCTGGATATCGGGACGGGTACGGGCCGCATGGCGGAACTGTTTGCGGAACGGGCAGAGCGGATCGTAGCGCTCGACAAGAGTCTGGCCATGCTGCGGGTGGCGCGGGCCAAGCTGCATCATTTCCCGACCGAGCGCGTGGAACTTGTTCAGGGCGATTTCGGATCGCTTCCCTTCCCGGCTGCCAGTTTCGACACGGTGCTGTTCCATCAGGTGCTGCATTTTGCGCAGGCGCCCGGCGCCGTCCTGATGGAAGCCGCGCGCGTCACCCGACCCGAAGGCCGCATCGCGATCGTCGACTTCGCCGCACACCAGCGCGAGGAACTGCGCGACAGGCATGCCCATGCGCGCCTCGGCTTCGAAGACGGGCAGATGCGCACCCTGCTGCATGAAGCGGATTTCGAACCGGCCGATCCGATTGCCCTGGAAGACGGCGAACTCGTGGTGAAAATCTGGATTGCGCAGCGGCGCACCCAAAGCAGGAAGGCAGCAGTGTGAGCCCGACCCTTGACCAGATGCGCGAGGCACAGCGCGCATTGGAAGCCCCGCTTTTTTCCGGCCTGCCCGGCGATATCGAGGTGAGCTTCGAATTCTTCCCGCCAAAGAGCGACAAGATGGGCGAGACACTGTGGCAGAGCGTGGAAACGCTTGCGCCGCTGGGCCCGCGTTTTGCCAGCGTTACCTATGGCGCAGGCGGATCAACGCGCGAACGCACGCACCAACAGGTGGTGCGGATCCAGAACGAGGCCGGCATTCCGGCCGCCGCGCATCTGACCTGTGTCGAGGCGACGCGCGAGCAGGTTGACGACGTCGCCCGTCATTACTGGGAAGAAGGCATCCGACACATCGTGGCCCTGCGCGGCGATCCGCCCGACGGACAATCGCGTTATTCGGCGCACCCCGGCGGTTATGCCAATGCCGCCGAACTGATCGCGGGCCTGAAGAAAGTGGCCGATTTCGAAATTTCGGTCGCGGCCTATCCCGAAGTCCACCCGGATTCGTCCGACCGGAAAGCCGATCTCGACAATCTGAAGGCGAAATTCGATGCCGGCGCGACGCGGGCCATCACGCAGTTCTTTTTCGAGCCGGAATGTTTCTTCGATTTCCGCGACCAGGCGGCGGCGGCCGGCATCAAGGGCGAGATCGTGCCGGGCATCATGCCGGTGATGAGCTTTGCCGCCGTGCAGCGCATGTCGGGTCTGTGCGGCACCGCCATCCCGCACTGGATGGAAGGCCTGTTCGAAGGCCTCGACGAACGACCGGAGGCGCGCCAGCTGGTGAGCGCCACGATCGCTGCCGAGATGTGCCGCCGCCTCTATGCAGGCGGGGTGCGCCAGTTCCATTTCTACACCTTGAACCGCGCCGAGCTGAGCTATGCGATCTGCCACATGCTCGGCCTGCGTCCGAAGGCCTGACCATGACCAAACGCGAAGAATTCGAAGCCGCTGCCAAGCAGTTCATCCTGATCAAGGACGGGCCATACGGTACGGCGATCCAGCGCGCGAAACTGGCGCCGGAGGACTATGCAGGCGATACCGGGCTGGCGGACGACCAGAAGGGCAATAACGATCTGGTCAACCTGACCCAGCCGCAGGTGATCCGCACGATCTGCGACAGTTATATCGATGCCGGCGCGCATATCCTGGCGACCAATACCTTCAACGCCAACCGCATCAGCCAGGCCGATTACGGGGCCGAGGGACTGGTGCGCGACATCAATATATCGGCAGCGCGGATCATCCGCGAAGCGATCGATGCGCGTAACGATGGCGTGCCGCGCTTCGTTGCCGGGGCGGTGGGGCCGACCAACAAGACGCTGTCGCTGTCGCCCGACGTGGAAGACCCGGGCTTCCGCGAGGTGACTTTCGACGAGATCGTGGATGTCTACCGCGAACAATGCGCCGCACTGGTCGAGGGCGGAGCCGATTTCATCCTGATCGAAACCGTGTTCGACACGCTGAACTGCAAGGCTGCGATCATGGCGGTGAAGCAGCTCGAGCGGGAACTGAACCGCGACATTCCGCTGATGATATCGCTGACGCTGACCGATCTTTCGGGCCGAAATCTGTCGGGCCATACGGTAGAGGCGTTCTGGTACACGGTGAGCCATGCCAAGCCGCTGACCATCGGCCTCAATTGCAGTTTCGGCGCCGAACAGCTTCGCCCGCATGTACAATTGCTGTCGGACATCGCCGACAGCTGGCTGATGGCCTATCCCAATGCGGGCCTGCCCAACGATCTGGGCGAATATGACGAGATGCCCGAAACGACGGCGGCGCTGACCCGCGTCTGGGCCGAAAACGGGCGCATCAATGCGCTGGGCGGCTGCTGCGGATCGACGCCTGCGCATATCGCGGCCATGGCCAAAGCGGTCGAAGGGCTGGCCCCGCGCAAGCGCCCGAGCCGCAATCCCGAAATGCATCTGGCCGGGCTCGAGCCGTTCACGATCGCGGCATGACCGGGTTCGACGCCAGCAAAGTGGTCATCCGGGAGGCCGGGGCAGCGGACGCGGGCCGCCTGTCGCTGGTGGCCGATGCCACGTTTCTGGAAACCTTTGCCGGCATGATCAGCGGCGAGGCGCTGGTCGCGCATTGCGAACGGGCACATGCGCCGGATTATCTGCACCAGCTGCTGGCGGCAGGGGCAAAGGCCTGGCTGGCCGAACTGGACGCGGCGCCGATCGGTTATGCGCTAGTCAACCGGCCCGAACTGGACGCGGCGGAGCCCGGCGACATCGAATTGAAGAAAATCTACATGCTGTCGCGTTTCCACGGCAGCGGCATCGCCGGGCGGCTGTTCGAGGCCGCGCTGACCGGGACTGCGGGCCACGACCGCCTGCTGCTGGGCGTGAAGCAGGACAACGAGCGGGCCATCGGTTTCTACAGGAAGCAGGGCTTCGAACAGATCGCCACGCGTCGTTTCGACGTGGGCGGAACCTTTTATGACGATGTCGTGCTGGCGCGCGCACTCGACCGGACTTTGAGATCATGAGCAACAAATCCACCGCCCGGTTCGTCAACATCGGCGAACGCACCAATGTGACCGGATCCGCCCGGTTCAAGAAACTGATCATGGCGGACGATTACGAAACCGCCGTCGAAGTCGCGCGCGAGCAGGTGGAAAACGGTGCGCAGGTGATCGACGTCAACATGGACGAAGGTCTGCTGGACGCCGAAAAGGCGATGACGACCTTCCTCAAGCTGATCGCCGCAGAACCCGACATCGCACGGGTCCCGGTGATGATCGACAGTTCCAAATGGAGCGTGATCGAGGCCGGACTGAAATGCGTATCGGGCAAGCCGATCGTCAATTCCATCAGCATGAAGGAAGGCGAGGACGCGTTTCTGGACCATGCGCGCAAATGCATGGATTACGGGGCGGCGGTCGTCGTCATGGCGTTCGACGAGACGGGCCAGGCCGATACGAAGGAGCGCAAGGTCGACATCTGCGCGCGGGCTTACGACCTGCTGACGGACATCGGCTATCCGCCCGAGGACATCATCTTCGATCCCAACATTTTCGCCGTGGCGACCGGGATCGAGGAGCATGACCGTTATGGCCTCGACTTCCTCGAGGCGGTGGCGGAGATCAAGGCGCGCTGCCCCCATGCGAAGACGAGCGGGGGCCTCTCCAACCTGAGTTTCAGCTTCCGCGGCAACGAGACCGTGCGCCGCGCGATGCATTCGGTGTTCCTCTATCATGCGATCCCCGCCGGGCTCGACATGGCGATCGTCAACGCCGGGCAGCTGGATGTCTATGACCAGATCGACCCGGTGCTGCGCGAGGCTTGCGAAGACGTGATCCTGATGCGTCGTTCCGATGCGACGGAGCGGCTGATCGATCTGGCCGAAAGCTACAAGGGCAAGAGCGCGGCCGACGAAAAGGCGGCCGAGGAATGGCGCGGCTGGGAAGTGGGCCGCAGGCTGGAACATGCGCTGGTCAAGGGGATCGACGCGCATGTCGTCGCCGATACCGAAGAAGCGCGCCAGCAGTTCGCGCGGCCCATCGAGGTGATCGAAGGCCCGCTGATGGACGGCATGAACGTCGTCGGCGACCTGTTCGGCAGCGGCAAGATGTTCCTGCCGCAAGTGGTCAAATCGGCCCGCGTCATGAAGAAGGCGGTGGCGCATCTCATCCCCTTCATCGAGGCGGAAAAGGAAGCGGGCGCCCGCGCGAAGGGCAAGATCATCATGGCCACGGTCAAGGGCGACGTGCACGACATCGGCAAGAACATCGTCGGCGTGGTCCTGCAGTGCAACGGATATGAAGTGATCGACCTCGGCGTGATGGTGCCGTGGGCCAAGATCCTCGAAGCCGCGAACGAAAACGATGCGGACATGATCGGCCTGTCGGGCCTGATCACTCCTTCGCTCGACGAGATGGTGACGGTCGCGGAAGAGATGAAGGCGGCCAACATGACCATGCCGCTGCTGATCGGCGGGGCGACCACCAGCAAGGTGCACACCGCGCTGCGGATCGACCCGGCCTATCCCGGGCCGGTCATCCATGTGCTCGACGCCAGCCGCGCGGTGGGCGTGGCGAGCCGGCTGCTGTCGGATACACAGTGCGAGGAATTCGTGTCGACCACCGCGGCGGACTATGCCCATGTGCGCGATGCGCGGGCGGGCAAGGGGCAGAGCGAATTGCTCAGCCTGGAAGATGCGCGGGCGAATTTCTACGATGCCTATCTGTCGGACAAGGCCGCGCCGCCGCTGCAACCGGGCACGCATGTGTTCGGGGAATGGGACCTTGCCGAACTGCGCGACTATTTCGACTGGACGCCCTTCTTCCGCGCCTGGGAACTGCACGGGACCTATCCCAAGATCCTCGACGATGAAGTGGTCGGCGAAAGCGCGCGCAGCCTGAAGGCGGATGCCGATGCCATGCTGGAGCGGATCATTGCGGAAAAATGGCTCACCGCCCGCGGCGTCGCCGGCTTCTGGCCCTGCGCACGCGATGGCGACGATGTCACCATTCACGATCCCGATGGCGAAACGCACACGGTGCTGCCGTTCCTGCGCCAGCAGGTGAAGAAGAGCCGGGACAGGGCGAGCATGTGCCTGGCCGATTTCATCGATCCGGCGGGCGACTGGATGGGCGGTTTTGCGGTCGGTATCCACGGGATCGAGGAGCATTCGAAGCGCTTCCTTGCGGACAAGGACGATTATTCCGACATTCTGCTCAAAGCGCTGGCCGACCGGTTTGCCGAGGCGTTTGCTGAGAGGCTGCACCAGCATGTCCGTTCGGAACTGTGGGGGTATGCGCCGCAGGA
Source organism: Qipengyuania sp. L-5Y (assembly GCF_056859455.1). Taxonomy (NCBI): domain Bacteria; kingdom Pseudomonadati; phylum Pseudomonadota; class Alphaproteobacteria; order Sphingomonadales; family Erythrobacteraceae; genus Qipengyuania; species Qipengyuania sp. L-5Y. Next base: position 178,410 of record NZ_JBSXOM010000029.1, read on the forward strand.
GCAGTTGACCAACGAAGCGCTGATCAAGGAAAAATACCGCGGCATCCGCCCGGCGCCCGGCTATCCCGCCTGTCCCGACCACAGCCTCAAGCCGATGCTGTTCGACCTGCTCGATGCCGAAGCCAATACCGGGATCACGCTGACCGAGAATTTCGCCATGTATCCCACCGCGGCCGTGAGCGGGTTCTATTTTGCCCATCCCGAGGCGCAGTATTTCGGCGTAGCCCGCATCGGGCGCGATCAACTGGAAGACTATGCGCAGCGGCGCGGCGTCGATATGGCGACTGCCGAGCGATGGCTGCGACCCAATCTGGACTGACCGCGCTCCCCAGGGGGAGGCTGGTGCTGATCGGCGGGAGCATATTGCTCGCCGTCTGGCTGCTCCTGCTGTTGCTCGTTCCCTACGATGCCGACCTGCTGCGCAGGCTGTGGTTCCTGCCCGGTATCGGAGTGATCGGGGCGATCATCGCGAACACGTCGGGGACCGGCGGGGGCGTGGTCTTCGTGCCGGTCTTCAATGCGCTCCGCGAATGGTCGGTCATGGACCTGCAACCGCTGCAGGTCGTCGGCGTATCGATGGCGATCCAGAGCTTCGGCATGACAATGGGCGCTTTGCGCTGGACCGACCGGCTCTATCACCAGCCAGAACCCGCGCCGCTTCACGCAGGGGTCGCCCCGCGCGATTTCTTTACGGTCGCACTGGCGGTTCTTGCCCTGTCGCTTCCCGCGATGCTGCTGACGCAAAGGCTGACGGCATTCGATCAGCATGCGGTGCTGATGGGTTACAAGGCGTTTTCGATCCTGCTCGGCCTGGCGCTGATCGCCTCCACATGGACGGTCAATCTCGCCCGGCCGGAACGCGGGACGCTGCAGCGCGGCGATCTCATGGTGCTCATCCTGCTGGCCATTCCCGGCGGCATCCTGACGGCGCTGTTTTCGGTGGGGGTGGGAGAGCTGGTCGCGCTCTATCTCTTTATCCGCCATTATCCCGTGCTGCTGTGCACCGGTGCCGCGTGCCTCATTTCGTCTGTCAGCGTGATCGCGGGCTCGGTCTGGCATATCGGCGCCGGCACGATCCAGTGGGAGGTCGTCCTGCTGGCGGGGCCGGCCGCTGCGGTCGGCGGGTTTTTCGCCCGCCCGATCGCCCTGTGGCTAGGTGCGCGCCGGCTCAAGACGCTGGACGGGGCATGGATCGTCGCATCGGCGGCATATTTGCTGTGGCTGAACCGTATTTGATGCAGCTGGGCGATTGACCGTCACCGCCGAATATCGCAGTGCAGCAGGCGTCGGCTGCAGAGGCGATTCTGCGGCAGGCGCGTACGGGAGAGTTCGGGTGGCGGCGTCCATCCGGCGCCGAAGGAGCAACCGCCCCGGAAACTCTCAGGCTAAACGGACCGTGCGCACCATCGACACTCTGGAAAGCGTCTCCGCTCCGGCGGGGGCCACCGAAGGGGTAAGCGCACCCATTAGTGCGTCAGTCTCTCAGGTTTCCCGACAGAGGGGGCATGGGTTTTCTTAGCGCACCTTTGCGGGGCGCACCCATGCTTTGCGAAGGACGGGACTTGAGCGACGATACTGACGATACCATTGCCGAAACCGAAACGCTGCCGCTGGATGCATGGCATCGCCGCAAGGGCGCGCGCATGGTGCCGTTCGCCGGCTATTACATGCCGATCCAGTTCGACGGGATCGTGTCCGAACACAACTGGACCCGCAGCCAGGCAGGCCTGTTCGACGTGAGCCACATGGGCCAGATCATGGTCACCGGAGAAAAGGCGGCCGAAGAGCTGGAAAAGCTCCTCCCCGGAGCGATTGCATCGCTGAAGCCGGGCAAGGTGCGCTATTCGCTGCTGCTAGACGAAGATGGCGGCATACTCGACGATCTGATGGTCACCAATGCCACGCCCTGGATCGAAGGTGACGCGGATGCAGGCGAGGAAGGTCACTGGGGCGAGCCTGCCTATTATCTCGTCGTCAACGGTGCGACCAAGTGGGAAGACATCGGCCACCTGCGCGAGTTCATCGACGACGATGTCACGCTCACCCACATGGACGAGCATGCGCTTATCGCGCTGCAGGGCCCAAGTGCCGCAACCGCGCTGAACCGCGTCATGCGCAATGTCATCGACGACATGGTCTTCATGGAAAGCGTGACGCACGAGTTCGGCGAATGGCCGCTGCGCATCACGCGTTCCGGCTATACCGGCGAGGACGGGTTCGAGATATCTGTCCCGGCAGAATTCGCTGAAAGCTTGGCCGATCGCCTGTGCGCGGAAATCGAAGTGCGGCCCATCGGCCTTGGCGCACGCGACAGCCTGCGGCTCGAAGCCGGCCTTCCGCTTTATGGCCACGACATTACGACCGATACCGACCCGGTGTCTGCCGACCTCGGTTTCGCGCTGACCAAGAAACGCCGCGAGCAAGGCGGCTGGATGGGGCACGAAAAGGTCATGCAGGTGCTGGAAAACGGCCCTGCACAAAAGCGTGTCGGCCTTGCCATCGACGGGCGCATGCCAGCCCGTGAAGGCGCGCCGATTTATTCGGGCGAAACACAAGTCGGCCGGATCACTTCGGGCGGTTTTTCGCCCACGCTAGAGCGGCCCATCGCCATGGGATACGTCGACACCGCGCTCGCCTCCGAGGGAACCGAACTCGAAGTCGAGGTTCGTAACAAGAGATTGCCAGCGAAGGTCACCAAGCTGCCCTTCGTCCCACACCGCTATCACAGAGGAAACTGACCGATGGCCCGTTACTTCACCGATGAACATGAATGGATCGATGTCGAGGGCGAAACCGCCACTGTCGGCATCACGGATTACGCACAAGGCCAGCTGGGCGATATCGTCTTCGTCGAATTGCCGGATGTCGGCACCGTGATCGACAAGGGCAAGGATGCCGCCGTGGTCGAAAGCGTCAAGGCCGCCAGCGACGTCTACGCCCCCATCAGTGGCGAGGTCATGGAAACCAATGCCGCGCTCGAAGACGATCCGGCGCTGGTGAATACCTCGCCCGAAGAAGATGGCTGGTTCTTCAAGATGACCATTGGCGACAAATCGCAATTCGACGGTCTGATGGACGAGGCCGCCTACAAGAGCTTCTGCGACGGATTGTAACCGCCCTCCCGGCGCGAGCCGGGATCGCCCGGCCACGCCGGACATAGCTGCACGAGATCCCAGGCTTTGCCGGGATGACGGGACTTTGAAATGCGCTACCTACCCCTGACCGATACCGATCGTTCGGCAATGCTGGACGTGATCGGCGCACCGGACATCGATGCCCTGTTCGCCGATGTGTCCGAAGAGGCCCGCCTTTCCGGACCGATCGAGGGCCTGCCGATGCACGCCAGCGAGATGGCCGTCGAAAAGCATATGCGGCGGTTGTCGAAGAAGAACCTGGCGGCATCGGATGCGGCCTTTTTCCTGGGGGCGGGGGCTTACAAGCACCACATCCCCGCGAGCGTCGATCACATCATCCAGCGCGGCGAGTTCCTGACCGCCTACACGCCCTATCAGCCGGAAATCGCGCAGGGCACGCTGCAGATGCTGTTCGAGTTCCAGAGCCAGGTTGCGCGGCTTTACGGGTGTGCGGTGGCCAATGCATCCATGTACGACGGTTCGACCGCGTGCTGGGAAGCGGTCGCCATGGCGGGCCGCGTGGCGCGCGGCAAGAAGCGCAAGGTGGTGCTTTCGGGCGCACTGCACCCGCACTACGCGGAAGTCGTGCGGACCATGGCGAAGTTCACCGACGACGAGATCGCGGGCGCCCCGCCGAGCCTGACCGCCAAGCCCGACGATGATGGCCTGATCGCCCGCATCGATGCCGATACGAGCTGCGTTGTGGTGCAATATCCCGACATTCTCGGGCGTCTGCCCGACCTCGCGAAGATTGCCGCAGCCGCGCATGACAAGGGCGCCCTGCTGATTGCCGTCAATACTGAACCCGTCGCACTGGGGGCGATCAAGTCGCCGGGCGAACTGGGGGCGGACATCGTGGTCGGCGAAGGCCAGGCGATCGGCGTGGGCCTGCAGTTCGGCGGCCCTTACCTCGGCCTGTTTGCCGTGCGCGATGAAAAGCATGTGCGCATGATGCCGGGGCGCCTGTGCGGCGAAACGGTAGATGCGGAGGGCAAGCGCGGCTTCGTGCTGACCCTGTCCACCCGCGAGCAGCATATCCGCCGCGAAAAGGCGACCAGCAACATCTGCACCAATTCGGGCCTCTGCGCGCTGGCTTTCAACGTCCACATGACGCTGCTTGGCGAAAAGGGCCTGCGCCGGCTGGCGATGGAAAACCATCGCCTGGCGTGCCTCGCCGCGGACCGGCTGGCCAAGGTGCCCGGCGTGACGGTGCTGAACGATACCTTCTTTAACGAATTCACAGTCCTTCTCGGCACCGATGCGCGCACGGTCGTGCGTCAACTGGCCGATGACGGCGTTCTTGCTGGCGTGTCGCTCGGCCGCCTGTTCCCGGGAAGCGAGAATCTGGCAAACGGGCTGCTGGTTGCCGTGACTGAAACCACCACCGAGGAGGACATCGAAACGCTTGCCTCCGCACTCGAGGAGGTGCTGGCATGAGCACGCCCAATGCATCGGGCTGGAAGCCCGGCACCCCCGTCGAAGGCCATAACGCGATGAGCGGTCCCGATACCGCCACCGGCAATCGCGCGCTCATGCTGGAAGAGCCGCTGCTGTTCGAGATCGGCCATGTCGAGACGACCGGTGTGGACCTGCCAGAGCCCGGGAGCGGTGCGAACCGGCTTGGCGGTTTCGAGCGGAGCGAGGCGATCGGCCTGCCGGGACTGTCCGAACCGGAAACCGTCCGGCATTACACGCGCCTGTCGCGGCAGAATTACGCCATCGACCTCGGTCTTTTTCCGCTGGGTTCGTGCACGATGAAGCACAATCCGCGGCTCAACGAAAAGATCGCGCGCATGCCCGGCTTTGCCGACGTGCATCCGCTGCAGCCAGTCGATACGGTGCGCGGTGCGCTCGAAGTCATCAATGAACTCGCTCACTGGCTCATCGATCTTACCGGCATGCACGCCGTTGCCATGAGCCCCAAGGCGGGGGCCCATGGCGAATTGTGCGGCATCCTGTGCATTCGCGCCGCACTCGAAGCGCGTGGTGATGCGCGCGAGGTGATCCTGGTGCCGGAAAGTGCCCACGGGACCAATCCCGCGACCGCCGCCTTCGCCGGTTACAAGGTGGAAGACATTCCCGCGACCGCCGAAGGCCGCGTCGATCTGGAAGCGCTCAAGGCGCGGCTCGGTCCCGATGTCGCTGGCGTGATGATTACCAATCCGAATACGTGCGGCCTGTTCGAGCGCGACATGAAGGCGATCTCCGATGCAGTCCATGCGGCGGGAGGTTTCGTCTATTGCGATGGGGCGAACTTCAACGCCATCGTCGGCAAGGTCCGCCCTGGCGATCTCGGCGTGGATGCGATGCACATCAATCTGCACAAGACCTTTTCCACGCCGCATGGCGGCGGCGGCCCGGGCTCGGGCCCGGTGGTCCTTTCCGAAGCACTCGCTCCGTTCGGACCGCTGCCCTACACGGCGCGGACCAAGGATGGCGTCGTCCACCTCATCGAAGAAGAGGACGCGGAAGAGTTCGCCAAGGAACATTTCGGCGGGGCGCTGCAGCACTTCGGCCGGATGACCGCGTTTCATGGCCAGATGGGCATGTTCACGCGGGCGCTCGCCTATATCCTCAGCCACGGGGCGGACGGGTTGAAGCAGGTTGCCGAAGATGCCGTGCTCAACGCCAATTACATCCTGCGCAGCCTGGACGACGTGCTCGACGCGCCGTTCGGACCAAGCGGCCCGTGCATGCACGAGGCGCTGTTCAGCGATAAGGGCTTTGCAGAAGGTCTCTCCACGCTGGACCTGGCCAAGGCAATGATCGACGAAGGCTATCACCCGATGACCATGTATTTCCCGCTGGTCGTCCACGGGGCCATGCTGGTCGAGCCGACCGAAACGGAAAGCAAGGTGGCGCTGGACCAATTCATCATGGCTCTGCGCAGCGTTGCCGAGCGCGCGAAAGAGGGCGACGAAAGCCTGAAGACCGCGCCGCATTACGCGCCGCGTCGCCGCCTCGACGAAACGCAAGCCGCGCGCAAGCCGGTGCTGGCCTGGAACGATCCCGATATGGCATGATGCTCCGGGGGCTGGCACTAGCGGGCGGCGAGCCCGCGGGCATATCCCTGGGCGTCGTCCCATCCAGCACCGCGTCGATACAGCGCCCGGTCAGACGCTGGCGGATAGGGCGGCACGTCGGTGCGGTCTGATTGTCAGGCCGTGGCGAGGCGTTTCATCAGCAGCTTTTGGGTGACGTGCAAACTGTGCTCATCGTTTACGGCGATCGCGCAGTAGCCGTGCTCCATCACGATCGGAGCGAGTTCGAAGCCGTCGCGCTGCGCCGCTTCGGCCATGCGGCCGGTATCCTTCGCAAACTCTCCGCCGCTGCACATGATCTGTGCCACGGAAAGTGCGCAGGCATCGGCGATCCAGTAGGTGTTGCAGCTCGAATATCTGCCTTCGGAGAATTCGTAGCTTCGCTCCTGCCTGACCGGATCGACCGCGATCACGTCTTCCTTGCGGGCAATCGCGGAAGCAGCAGCGGCCTTGCTCGCGATGGCCTTGTCGGCAAACTCGGTGAAGTCCCGGGGTAGCCACAGGCAGTTGTCCGCCGTCGTGATCAGGATCGGATAGCTCGCGCCATCGGCGTCTGCGAACATGCTATCGACCATGTCGAACGCTTCTGGGGTGAGCGCCAACCGTCCTTTATCGACCAGCTTTGCAATCGACGGAATGGCTGCGATTTCATCGGCCTCGCGTGCGGCGATGCGGATTGCGCCGATGCGCGGGCTCATGGCGGCATTCATGACAAGCCGCTCGATCATGGGGATGCCATCGACGGGAACCAGGTATCTGTGAGACACGCCAGCGCGCTCGGCCAGCGGATCGAGCGCCGCGGAGCTTGTCCCGGCCACGATCAGGGCAGTGACCTTGCCATCGTAAACGCTGCTCATGCCAGCGCAGATAGGCGCGACGGTCATGGTTGTCACTGTACCGGCCCTCGGGCACTGGAGGGGCATGCGGATCATCTTTTCACGCAAGGGGTTCGATAGCGCGTCGGGCGGTGGGCCTTCGCCGATCGTCGGTGGGCGTCCGTTGAGCCTGCCGATACCCGCAGGAGCAGCCTCCCGCACCACATTTGGCGATCTCGGTCTCGGCGCTCATGCAGCCAAGGCCAGCAGAGGGCGGCTTGGAGCAGACGATCTGTGCCATCACGACCCGATGTTCCTCAGCGATGGCACCTGCCTGTTCGGCCAGTGCGGCGCGGCGCAAACCCACCTTTCCAATCGCGGCGTAGGATTAGGCGATGTCTTCCTGTTCTTCGGACTGTTTCGCGAAGACGGGGGCGATCCGCATCATCGCATCTTCGGCTATCTCGAAGTCGGTGAGGTGATCGACCTGACGGGAGACGTTCCGGACCGACTGATCGAGCATGGACACCCGCATGCCCTCGCCATGCATGCTTCGAACGACACGATATATTCAGGCCCGGGCGAAGAGGCTCGGCGGGCCAGCGGTGCCTTGCGCCTGACTGCTGCGGGCGCGCCGCCATCCGTGTGGGAGAGGCCGCCCTGGATGGCGCGCGGTGGGCTGAGCTATCATGACCGCGCCGACCGCTGGCTGCGGGGCGGGAGGTTGAAAAGCGTCGCCCGCGGACAGGAATTCGTAGCCGATGTCGGCCGGCGCAAGGCCCCGCGCGAATGGCTCGCGCGGGTACTCGATGAAATCAGAGCGTCCTGATGATCGCCGAGAAATCGAGGCCGGCGTTGTCCTTGGCGAACTGTTCGTAAAGCTCTTTCGCGTGGGCGCCCAACGGGGTGGACGCATCGGCGGTCTGTGCGGCTTCCATCGCGAGACGCAGGTCCTTGAGCATCAGACCGGTAGCGAAGCCGCCTTTGTAATCCTTGTCCGCCGGGCTTTCCACGCCGACACCGGGCATCGGGGTATAGGCGTTGAGCGACCAGCAGTAGCCCGACGACTGGCTGGAAATCTCGTAGAATTTCTGCGGGTCGAGCCCCAGCCTTTCAGCCATCTTCATGGCTTCGGCAGTGCCGATCATGGAAATGGCGAGCAGCATGTTGTTGCAGATCTTCGCCGTCTGGCCCGCACCCGCATCGCCGGCGTGGATGACGGCCTTGCCCATGGCCTGAAGCACCTCTTCGGCACGTCCAAAAGCCTTCTCGGTCCCGCCGACCATGAAGGTGAGCGTGCCGCCGTTGGCCGCCGCGATCCCGCCTGAAACCGGCGCGTCGACCATGTCATATCCGGCGGCCTCGGCCGCTGCGTTCACCTCCTTGGCGGTGGCAACGTCGATGGTCGAACAATCGAGCAGGACGGCCCCTTGCGGAGCCTTGCCGATCACGCTGCCTTCGTAGACCGACTTTACGATCTCCCCATTCGGCAGCATGGTCACGACGCCGTCGACGCCTTGGACGGCCTCGCCCGGATCTGCGAAAGTTTCACAGCCGTTGGACTTGGCTGTTGCCAGCGCTTCTTGCGACAGGTCGAAGGCGTTCACTTCGTGCCCCGCCTTCACGAGGTTCGCGGCCATGCCGCCGCCCATGTTGCCGAGGCCGATGAAGGCGATTTTCATGTTCTCTCTCCGGGTATTCTTTTATTCCGAGGGGATCGGCTTAGCGACCCTTCCACTGGCCTTCGCGCTTTTCGACAAAGGCGGCCATGCCTTCCTTCTTGTCCTCACTCGCGGCGAGGATCTGAAAGATGCGTCGTTCGACAATCAGGCCCTGATCGAGGCCGGTTTCGAAAGCGGCGTTGACCATTTCCTTGTTCGCGATCGCAGCCATCGGCGGCATCGAGGCGATCTGCTTCGCTGTCTTCATTGCTTCGTCGAGAAGCTGATCGTGCGGCACGACGCGGGCGACGAGATTGCTGCGCTCCGCTTCCTCGGCATCCATCATGCGTCCAGTCAGGCACATTTCCATGGCCTTGGACTTGCCGACGGCCTTGGTGAGGCGTTGCGAGCCGCCCATGCCCGGCGCAACGCCGAGCTTGATTTCCGGCTGGCCGAACTTGGCGTTTTCCGATGCGATGATGAAATCGGCCATCATCGCAAGTTCGCATCCGCCGCCCAGCGCGAAGCCGTTGACCGCGGCGATCCACGGCTTGCGGGTCTTCTTCACGATCTCGCTGGTCCAGGGCGCGAAGAAGTCCTCAAGATAGAAGTCGGCTGCGTCCTTCTCGCTCATTTCCTTGATGTCGGCGCCTGCGGCGAATGCCTTCTCGCCCGAGCCGGTCAGCACGGCGCACAGCTGGCTGTCGTCGGCCTGATAGGCGGCGAACGCATCGATCAGTTCTTCCAGGACCTTGCTGTTAAGCGCGTTCAGCGCCTTGGGGCGGTTCAGGGTGATCAGCGTCACGGCATCGCGCTGTTCGACCATGATGGTTTCATAGCTCATAGGGGTCTCCATTCCTCGTCGGCGGGAAGCGGGGCGAAGATCTGGTCGAGCAGTTCCTCGCTCACGCCCTCGGGCGTCGCCGGGTCCCATTTGGGGTCGTTGGTCTTGTCCACGATCACTGCGCGCACGCCTTCCGAAAAATCCGGACGGGTAAGGACGCGGCTGGCGATGCGGTATTCCATGCGCATGTTGTCGGCGAAGCTGTCGAGCTGTTCGCTTTCCTGAAGCTGCCGAAGTGCGACCTTGCAGGTCTGCGGGCTCTTTGTGCGCAGCGTCGCGAGTTCTTTCGCCGCCCATTCGCTATCGTCCGCCTCGAGGCTTGCGAGGATGTCCTCGTAGCGGTCGGAAGCGAAGTGTTTCTTGATGGCAGCTTCATTGCCTTCGAGGCGCGCGGCTGGCGGGGTCTTGGCAAGCGCGCTCAACACCTGTCCCGGTTCGTGACCGGCGGCGATGCGCGACTTGGCTTCGGCCAGATCATCGGTGTCGAGATAGTGCGTGGCAATTCCCGCCCAGACGCATTCCGCGCCGTCTAGTCGCGCGCCCGTAAGCGCGAGAAACTGTCCCAGCCGCCCGCCAAGACGCGACAGGTGCCAGCCTCCGCCGACATCCGGGAACAGGCCGATGCCCGTTTCCGGCATGGCAAAGCGGGTATGTTCGGTCGCGACCCGGTACTTGCAGGGCATGGCGATGCCCACGCCGCCGCCCATGGTGATGCCGTCCATGAAAGCCACGATGGGCTTTTCATATTCGAACATCTGGTGGTTGAGCTGGTATTCGTCGTGAAAGAATTCCCGGCCACTTTTGCCGCCGTCGTTAAGCGCCGAATTGCGCAGGAGGTTGATGTCCCCGCCAGCACAGAAACCGCGTCCTTCAGCATGATCGAGAATGGCGGCCTGCACGGCTTCGTCATCCGCCCAGTCGGTCAGTGCAGCGCTGATTGCATGGCACATGTCGAGCGTCAGCGCGTGCAGCGCTTTGGGGCGATTGAGCGAAAGATGGCCGGCGTGGCCGTGGACATGAATGTTTACGTCTTCAGTCATTGTCTCAACATCTCCCGCCCGACGATCATCCGCATGACCTGATTGGTGCCTTCGAGGATCGAATGAACGCGCAAATCGCGCCAGAAGCGTTCGATCGGATATTCCTTGAGATAGCCGTAGCCACCGAAGAGTTGCAGCGCGTCGTTGACCACCTTGCTGCCGCTATCGGTCGCCAGCCGCTTGGCCATGGCGGAAAACTTGCTCTTGTCCGGCGCGTTGTCGGTGACCTTGGCCGCCGCGAGATAAAGCAGCGCGCGGGCAGCTTCCAGATCGGTAGCCATGTCGGCCAGCATGAACTGGGTATTCTGGAAATCCGCGATCGGCTGGCCGAACTGCTGCCGTTCCTTGGTGTATTTCACCGCTTCGTCGAGGCAGCGCTGTGCGCCGCCCAGCGAACAGGCGCCGATGTTGAGGCGTCCCCCGTCGAGCCCCGCCATGGCGTAGCGAAAACCATCGCCTTCCGGCCCGACACGATTAGCGACCGGCACGCGCGCATCTTCAAAGATGAGCTGTGCGGTGGGTGAGGCATTCCAGCCGAGCTTCTTCTCCGGTTTTCCGAAAGACACGCCGGGCGTGTCCTTGTCGATCACGAGGCAGCTTATCCCCTTGGTCTTGTGTTCGCCGGTGCGGACCATCGTGACATAGACATTGTTGAAGCCGCTGCCCGAGATGAACTGCTTGGTTCCGTTCAGCACGTAGTGGTCGCCATCAAGCTTCGCGGTGGTCTTGAGACCTGCGGCATCCGATCCGCTGCCCGGTTCGGTCAGGGCATAACTGGCGACCTTGTTCATGGTGACGAGGTCCGGAAGGTACCGGCCCTTGAGTTCTTCACCACCGAAGCGGTCGATCATCCAGGCGGCCATGTTGTGGATGGATATGAAGGAACTGGTCGCCGCGCAACCATAGGCCATGGCTTCCATGATCAGCGCCGCTTCAAGCCGACCGAGGCCGATACCGCCTGATTCCTCGCTGACGTAGATCGCGCCGAAGCCGAGTTCGGCGCTCTGCTTGATCACGTCGATAGGGAAGTGCGATTTCTCGTCCCATTCCCCGGCAAAGGGCGTGATGTTGTCGGCCGTGAAGCGCTGCGCCATTTCCTGGATCTGCAGCTGTTCTTCGGTGAGCTGGAATTGTCCTGCATTCGTCGTCATGGGGCGCGCTGTAGCGCCGCCGGACAGGCGAGGGAAGGGGGCGTCCGGGGGAGAGCGGTGCCCGATCAGATTACCAAGGTCGTTGGAATGGATCGGGCACAGCCAGTGAGATCAGGATCGCCCGCGGGCTTTTTCGGCCTGTACAGCGATAGATGCCATGGAAAACATGGAGATGCTGCTGAAGAGAAGCTCGAAGCCCAGGAAAAGTCCCAGAATGCTCATGGCGGAAGCTGGGAAATCCGCGAAGATCAGAACTGCAAGGAGGACAGAGATAACGCCCGAGACGAGCATCAGCCAGAACAGGCGGGTGCCGCGCAGATGAAATGCGGAGAATATCCGCGCAATACCCGAGATGAGTATGATGCTGGCAACCAGTAGGGTAAGCGTCAGTACGCCGGCGAGCGGATTGGCGATCAGCGAAATGCCAAGGAGCAGTGCAGCAAGGCCGAAGATGGCCATGAACATCTTGTGGCGTCCCCTGTCGAGCTGGAACACGCCGACGAGGGCGAGAATGCCGAACATGATGAAGGACCAGCCAGCGAAAAAGTTCACTGCGAGCGTCGCAGGTACAGGATTGAGAAGAGCGAAGAAGCCGCCGATCAGAGCGATTATTCCGCCGATTATCCACCAGACATGTGATTTCATTGTAATTGTATGCCCCCAATTATGCGTCGACCCAATCGAGCGATATCACGAAGGCCGCGCCGGATCATGCGGAAATCATGATAAGGCAGTGCTTCGCCGGAAAGGGGGCGGGGCGGCGTAATGCGGTAGCCGTGTGCAGCAGGAGCCGTGCCGATTGCCGCCCGCGCGCGCTTCAGCCGGGACAGCGTCTGTAAACGCGCGCTTCGTCCCGCCCTTCATTATCGGTAACCGTAAGCGTCCGGTTTTCCGGATCGACTGCGAATGTCAGATCCGCACTGGTCGGTGTATCGGCATATGTCGTATCGAATATGGCGCGGACCATGCCCGCCCCACGTTGCTTCACTTCGGTGAACTTGCCGCCATTCTCGAAGACACTGAAGCGGGTTTCGTCGATTTCCAGTACTTTGCCGATATTATCGCCTGTCGCCCCTTCGCACTGCGCTGCGGTGGGCGCAGGGCCATCGGTCAGACGCCATTTGCCACGCAGGGCGACAGGGAAGGTCCTGTCATTCGAGATGGGTGCTGTATCGCCCATCGCGTCAGGAGCGCCGGGGTTCACCGCAGGTCCGTTCGGATCAGGTTCGATAGTTCCGGCCGGGGTGGGTTCAACGGTCGCATCCGCGGATGTTTCATCGGTATTGCCCGACGGGGAGCAGGCGACAAGGCCCGCTAGAGCAATCGGGGCAAGATACAGCAGCGGCTTCATAAACAATCTCCGGGAAATGCCTTGGCGTTTGCGATCAACCGTTTGTGCTGTCCCACGTTCAAATCAAGACCATGGGCACAATCAGCGCGACGGTGGCATGCCCAGCAAAGCTTCCGCTTCCATCTCGACCTTCCATTCCGGACGGCAGAGCCACGCGATGCCCGCCATGGTCGCTGCCGGACGCGCTTCGCCGAAAAAGCGGGCATGGACCGCCCCGACAGCATCCTGATCGGCCGGATCGGTCAGCAGCATGCGGGTGCGTACGACATCATCGGCGCTGCCGCCCAGTTCTTCGATGGCGCGCAGGATGAGGACGCAGCAGCGTTCGGCCTGAGCGGCTGCATCGCCGAGCGTGGACGAGCCATCGTCTTCCACCGGTCCCGTACCGGCCACGACTATCCGATTGCCTTCCCGCACCGCCCGAGCGAAGCCGAATTGCGCTTCGTAGGGCGATCCGGTGAAGGCGTGTCGGCGTGTCACCCGCAGGTGATTTCGGTGATTTTCATCTCGTCGTCGTAGCGGACATTCACGCGGTCTTCGCGGTAATCCATCGTCCATGCCGAATTGGGCGGGCCCCAGCGCAGCGACCGGGCACCACTTTCCTTCTGGATAGTGGCGCCGATTGCCGCCGAAACCGTGCTCCCAACATGCGACTGCGCAGCGTCAGCGTTGCATGCCCCGGCCATGGGCGGCGGTTGATCTGCCGGGGCATCGGGCGCCGGGGTCGTGGCACAGGCAGCAAGCGGGACGGCCATGAGGCCCAGGGTGAGAATGCGCATTACGGGGGCTCCTATTCGCACTTCGTCAGGGGGGTGGGTTCGAACTGTTCTTCGGGATCGACAGCGGACGGGGTTAGCGTCTGTCCGTTATCGGAAAGGGTGAACATACGGGCCATCTGCCATTGTTCGCCTTCGCCCTCCATCACCAGCGAGACGACGATCTTTTCGGGACTGTCGACCTCGATACGGGTTACGTCGCCGTGCGATTCGTAAAATTGGAATGTGGTGGGCAGGATTTCCATCCGGGTGAGCGAAGCGGGGGCGCAATCGCCGCCCCCAGCATCCCACACACCCAGAAAAGCAGCGGGGACGGTGTCCGCCGTGACGGGTTCGGGCGGACCGGCCCCGTCGCCGATGCCGCCATCGGGTTCGACCGTCATCGTGGCATCGGGATCGGGCGGGGTGTCGGAATTATCCGAACAGGCGGCGGCCAGCAGGACCATGGGCAGGGCGAAGGAGAAAGCTTTGCGTGTCATCATCAGTCCCCAACGCTCCTGCCAAAGGTCTTATCCCATCGTGGGGATGACGAAGGCGTTGGAACCATCGCCGCCGCCATCTGGCCAGCGCTGCGTGACCTTCTTGGCTTTTGTCCAGAACTTGAGGCCTTCCATGCCGTACTGATCGGTGTCGCCGAAGCCAGAGCGCTTCCATCCGCCGAAGCTGTGATAGCTGACGGGGACGGGGATCGGCACGTTGATGCCGACCATGCCGACATTCACCCTATGGGCGAATTCGCGCGCGGCATGGCCGTTGCGGGTGAAGATGGCGACGCCGTTGCCGTATTGATGCTCGCTAGGCAGGCGAACGGCATCCTCGAAATCCCGGGCGCGCACAATCTGCAGCACGGGGCCGAAGATTTCTTCCTGGTAGCTTTCCATGTCGGTGGTTACGCGGTCGAGCAGGGTCGGGCCGACGAAGAAGCCGTCTTCATGCCCCTGAAGGCTGAAGCCGCGACCGTCGATCACAACTTCGGCGCCTTCCTTTTCCGCCGTGTCGATCCATTGTTCGATCCGCGCCCTGTGTTCGGGCGTAACGACGGGACCGTAATGGGCGTCCTTGTCGGTGCTGACACCAACGCGCAGGGCATTGATCGCGGGGATGAGCTTTTCGCGCAACCTGTCCGCTGTATCCTCGCCCACCGGGACGACCACGGGCAGCGCCATGCAACGCTCGCCCGCCGAACCGAAGGCTGCCCCGGCCAGATCGTTGACTACCTGATCGAGGTCGGCATCCGGCATGACGATGCCGTGGTTCTTCGCGCCGCCCATGGCCTGCACGCGCTTGCCCGCAGCAACGCCGCGCTTGTAGACATAGTGGGCGATGTCGCTCGAACCGACGAAACTGACGGCGGCGATATCCTCATGATCGAGGATGGCATCGACCATTTCCTTGTCGCCGTGGACGACCTGCAGCAACCCCTCGGGTGCGCCAGCTTCGACGAAGAGTTCGGCAAGGCGAACGGGCACGCTGGGATCGCGTTCGGACGGCTTGAGGATGAAGGCGTTGCCCGCCGCGATCGCCATGCCGAACATCCACATCGGGATCATCGCCGGGAAATTGAACGGAGTGATGCCCGCGCCGATACCCAGCGGCTGGCGCATCGAATAAACGTCGATGCCGGGGCCTGCGCCCTGCGTGTATTCGCCCTTGAGCGCCTGCGGAATGCCGCACGCATATTCGATGACTTCAAGCCCGCGCTGCACATCGCCATGCGCATCGTCCACGACCTTGCCATGTTCGCTGGCGAGCAGCTCGGCAAGTTGCTGCTTGTTTTCTTCAACCAGTCGCTTGAATTCGAACATGACACGGGCGCGCTTCTGCGGATTGGTCGCGGCCCATTCGGGCTGGACCTTCTTGGCAGCCGCAACCGCCTGATCAAGCAGGGAAGCATCGCCCAGCGCAACTTCGGCCTGAACCTCGCCCGTCGACGGGTTCCAGATCTTGTGCTTGCGGGTGGCTGCCGGGCTGTTGCCGGCAATGAAATGGTCAACCTGACGCATGGGAAAAATCCTCTCTTTCGTTGGCAACGGCCAATACGCACGAGAGGTCCGAAATCAACCGGTATCGGCTGAAACCTTCACGAACTGCGGTCTAGCCGACCCCTGCCATCATCTGCGCGCACAGGATGGCGCCGTATGTTCCCAGTGCATAGCCAAGCACGGCGAGCAGCACGCCGACTGGGGCGAGGGCGGGGTGAAATGCAGCGGCTATGACCGGTGCGGACGCGGCCCCGCCGACATTGGCCTTGCTACCTACCGCGACGAAGAAAAACGGCGCCTTTATGATCTTGGCGACAACCAGCAGCAGTATCACGTGGAACAGCATCCAGATGAAGCCGATCGCCATGAAAGCAGGAGCATCCGCGATCTTCGTAACATCCATTCGCGTGCCGATTACTGCAACGAGCAGGAAAATGAACAGCACACCGAACTTGCTCGCCCCGATACCCTCCAGTTTGCGGGCGCGGGTAAAGCTGGCGGCAAGGCCGACAGTGGTCGAAATGACCACCACCCAGAAAAATTCGCTGGCCAGCGTCGCCTCTTCGCCCTGCAATTCGGCGAAGAAATTCCCGAGCCAGCCGCCGAGCAGATGCGAGAGGCCGACAACCGCAAAAGTAATGCCGAATAGCAGGACGTAGTCGTTTGCCTTGGCGACGCGTTCGATACTTTGCGTGTAGTCGGCCATCGTATCGCGCAGCTTGGCGATCGAAGAACTGTCCGCGCCCAGCCAGCGGTCGACCCGCTCATGCGCGCCAGCGCCATAGAGCAGGAAGATCATCCAGATTTCGGCGACAATGATGTCGACAGCCAGTAGCGCAGCGAAACCTTCGAGAGGATAACCATAGACTTCGAGCATCGCGGTCTGGTTCGCTCCGCCGCCGATCCAGCTTCCTGCGAGCGTGGCAAGGCCCCGCCAGGCTGCCGTGTCGCCGGAACCGATAATCGATGGTTCGAACTGCGCAACGATCCACAGCGCCAGTGGGCCACCCAGGATAATGCCCACGGTGGCGGTAAGGAACATAATGATGGCCTTGTTGCCGAGGCCCAGAATGCCCTTGATGTCGATGCTGAGCGTCATCAGGAAAAGCGCGGCGGGCAGGAAATAGTCCTTCGCCACGGGCCACAGGTTGCTCTGCGACACGTCGATCAGGCCGAAGGTCGTCATCAGGCTGGGTACGAGGTAGCAGATCAGGATGATCGGCACGAAGACGTAGAATCGCTGCCAGCCGGGCCTGTCGCGCGTGGCGAACACGAACGCGAGGACGAGAGCCAGCAGGCCAAGGATTATCCTGTCATCGCTGATCATGATCGTGCGGCCCCTTGTGCTGCCTGAATGTCATTCGGCCGCGAATGTGCCGGTTTGGAAGAAACGCGCGATTTTCTTTTGCTGCGGCATGATGTCCAGACCATGCGCAGCGAGCCATGCGCTATCGAAGATCGTATCGGAATAGCGCGCGCCGTCATCGCAAAGGATGGACACGATCGATCCTTTCCAGCCGCGTTCGGCCATCTCCGCCGCGATCTTCGCGCACGCCCAGACGTTCGTTCCGGTGGATCCGCCGCAGCGGCGACCCAGACGCTGGCTGACTTCGTGCGCCGCCGCGATCGAGCAGACGTCCGGCACGGCTTCCATGCGGTCGATCACATCGGGGAGAAAGCTGGGCTCGACCCGCTGCCTGCCGATGCCTTCTATGCAGCCCGCTGAATGATCCACCCGCTCGATCGAGCGATCCTGCCAGTGGCGGTGAAACACGGATCCTTCCGGATCGGCCACGCATACGCGCGTGTCGAAACGATTGTATCGTGCGAAGCGCCCGATGGTTGCAGACGTCCCGCCCGTGCCTGCACCGCACACGATCCAGCGCGGTACGGGATGCGGCTCACGCTCCATCTGGGCGAAGATCGATTCGGCAATGTTGTTGTTGCTGCGCCAGTCTGTGGCGCGTTCGGCAAAAGTGAACTGGTCGATGTAATGGCCGCCCAGCTTATCGGCGAGCGACTGCGCTGCATCGTATATTTCGCATGGCCGATCGACGAAGTGGCATTCCCCTCCATAGAAGGCAATGGCATCTAGCTTCGCCTGCGCTGTCGAGCGTGGAACGACGGCGATAAAACGCAGTCCGAGCATCCTGGCGAAATAGGCTTCCGAAACGGCTGTGGATCCGCTGGACGCCTCGACAATAGCGGTGCGTTCGCAAATCCATCCGTTGCACAGACCATACAGAAATAGCGATCGGGCAAGGCGATGCTTCAGGCTGCCGGTCGGATGACTGGATTCGTCTTTCAGGTAGATGGCGATATCCGGCAGGGCCGGAACGGGCAAAGGTATCAGATGGGTATCGGCCGACCGATGGAAATCGGCTTCGATCCGGCCGATGGCCCAGTTCACCCATTCACGATTGGTCGACATTGGCGCCTTGTATAGCCCTCCTCCCGGGAGGGAACCCTCGCTGGACACGTTTTCCGCGGTTGGTCGGAGATCGCGCTAGCGGCAGGTCAACGCCGGACGATACACGCGCTGCAAAGGACAGACGGCGCCGGCCGACAAAAGGCTGTCAGGCCGTGCGCGCGATACGCCACACGGCAGAATGGGACAGACGTTCGATCCGACAGATATCGCCCGCTTCGTCGCGCAGCTTCGCCCACCGACCAGGCGCGATCGTCATGGCCCGATCCAGCGCGCCATTGGGCGTAAGAGCAGAAAACGAGATCGTCTGGGCGATGCCGTCGTCATCCACATATTCGAGATTATAGTCATGCATATAAGCTCCCTCCGATCGGGGAAGTCCGCCAAGTGGTCGGTTGAAAGCCTGCGACTCCGTCCAGTGATGGTGAACGGCAGCCTACTTACCAGATGGTGATTTCATTCCCTAATTGGGTTCGGTCGGGTTCGCTGGTGCAACACGTAGGGGCAGCCAAGCCATATTGACTGATCGAGCCCTGTCGTGGCAGGCGCCTCGTCGCGTTGCATGGCCGATACGGCGTGAAGTCGGACATGGTTCGCGGGTGTAGCTCAATGGTAGAGCAGCAGCTTCCCAAGCTGACGACAACCGCAGACTTCTGCGCTTTCCGGTGTAAACTCGACCGAAAATGGCCCTTTTTTTCAATGGCTTGCGGGGGCGCTGTAAACCGACCCTGCCCTCGCGCGCATGGCCGGAACGGGAGCATACGAGGCCGAAAGCTGCCTTTCCGCTAACGACCCATTGCTGCCGATCGAGCAATCGTTGTTTGCGAATGTAAGGTTTGTCTGAGCTTGATTTTCAGAGTGCGTACCGCGGAACATCTCCAACATGATGTAACCGAGGTTTTATAGACGGGCCAAAATTCCAGCGAAGACCACGGTGCAGACGATAGCGCCGTTCACGCGAGTGAGAAGGTCGTCTCGCTCTGATCGGAGCGCCGATCTATGTAGTTGCGAACCACCCTATTTGCGGACCTCGATGCTGTTGTTATCGTCAATTTAGCCGAAGATAAAATAGGAGCTGAATTTGTTAATCGGAGTATTATTAATGGTCGTCAGCGCCTTTCATTTAATTCCCGCTGCTGACTGGCGGAATCCCGGCGAACTGGCCGGTGAGACCTCTGACAAAAAAGAAAACCCTGCCCAGTTCCGGATCACATTCGGAGTGTTCACCCTCGTATTTTTTACCGGCCTAGCATTGGTGATCAAAAGCGCGTGCGCGAACTAGCAATTGGGCAAGGTTCGTGGGGAACGCGCATCGGCAGTAAGCGATCCCATATCGGACGGTCGTTCAAGGCTATTCCTCGACGCTATGTGGGCGATCAATTCCAGTTAGTTTTCTTCTGATCGATATAAGAGCGATGAAGAGGGAGAAACCGCAAAAGGGGAGCAACGCGTTGCGCAGTCCAGTAACTGCTACCGGTGGGGAACCGTTAGAGAGCGCCATAACGATTGTGAAAACGGCACCTAAAAACCATATCAATGATAGTGCGGCGGCCACTTTGAGCATGGCTGTTACTATTTTTTCTGAGAGCTACCGGGAAAATAGCGGATTACGGAGAATGATTTGATAGTTGATTGGTCATAACTGCGGCAACGCGCATGGATTTATAATCCCCAGACCGTGCACGCAAAGGTCCGAGTGCTGCTTGGTTTCCTCATACTGCGCTCGCTTTCCTCAACGCTTTCGAACCGCAATGTCACAGAACATATTGATCTCCAACGCGAGACCTAACACCTCTAGGTCGTAGGTATTAACCAATTCGTTCACAGCCCGCACGACGCCATAGGCAACGCCCATATACTGGTCGAACAGCGTATAATCGTTGAAAATCATGATGCCACCCGAGCGCAGCTTCCGCAGGCTGGTTTGCCCATCATTTTTCACCGGTTGGTAGGTATGTTCGGCATCTACATAAATGAGGTCAAGGCTGTCGTCCTCGATCTGGTTTAGCGTTTGGCTACTCGGCCCGGCCAACACTCTCACCGGATCAGCCTTAAACCTATCCCGGAAAAAACCTTCGTGTGTCATGCCCTTGAAGAGGACGCTGCTGGGCGTGCCCCAATGGGCTTCCATCTCGTGCATCTGGAAAATATCAGCGGCGTAGAACGCTTTGGGCCTCATGCGGTCTATGATGACGCGGGAGAAATCGCCCAGCGCAACACCGATTTCTAAGGCGCGGCCACCGACCTTTACTGGCAGCGCTTCCAGCATGGCCCTCCGGTTCGAGTAGAGCCGGGAATTTTTGAGATTAGCTTCAGGGATTTCTGTATATTTTTGCAGCACATAGGCCATCTGCTATTGTCCCCCTAAAATCGCGTATATTCACGCTACGCGTTAGTGACTGGGTCTAACCGGACCATAACAACATGTCTACTTTCGTACTTTTTGGGCTTACGCTGGGACAGGTAGCACAACCCACTGGCTTGCTGATGTTCGCTGAACCACCCACATTATCACCGCAGTCACCGGTCCGCGACGAGAAGATCTTGTCACGGTGAGCCGGTCGGACGTCTATGAATTTGCCATCGTCAAGCGCACGTTGAAGACTAGTCGTGGTCGGCGCCGGACCGCTTCGATGCCAAAGATACCAGAGCTCGATCTCCTTCTCCAAGAAATCGATACTCGAGAGCGGGCAGAGGGGGTAACCACCCTGCTGGTTAACAGTCGTGGTCAGCCTTGGAGTGGTGACGGCTACGGCGGGTCATTCGATAGGTTCCGTGACGCCGCAGGTATCGTTTTTACGGATCCTGACACTGGGGAGAAGAAACGCAAACATCTACATGATTTCCGTGGCACATTCGCCACTCGCCTAATCCTGTCAGGGCTGGCGGATGCAGAGGTCGCGGAGATTATGGCATGGTCTATCGAAAAGGTGTCCGGTATCCGCAGAACATACGTTGACCAATCGCGGGCAATCGTGGCAATCGGCGAGCGCATCATGAAAGCGGGTGTAAACTGACTTGTAAACCGCTCGATGCGGTTGCCTCGGTTTAACATGTTTTACAACGCTTTGCGGGTGTAGCTCAATGGTAGAGCAGCAGCTTCCCAAGCTGACGACGAGGGTTCGATTCCCTTCACCCGCTCCAGATTTCTTCGCATGCCTCAAGATAACCACCGGCTAGCGAGCCTTGAGATGTGCAGCGTTTGGTTTGGCACCTCGGGAATTGGTCAGGCTGCGAAGGTCGCCCGGATCAGGCCGCGAAGCCATTGAAGTCCTGGATCGTCAGCGCGCTCTGTGGCCCAACCCAAGAAAATTTTGGTTTTTGGATATTCAAAGGGGACCGGAAGTATTCTCAGGCGATAGATCGGTGCCACCAGTTCGGCATAGCGTCGCGGCACTATCGCGATCAGGTTTGTCGTTGCGATCGTGACCGTCAGGCTGGCAGCATTCGGTACCACGGCTACGACCCGGCGTTCCAACCCTGCCGCCATCACCAGCCGCGCCGTGGGAAGGTGCAGACGCATTTCCTTTTCGACCACGGCGTGCCCGTTCTCCGCGAACTGCTCTGGCGAGAGTGCGTGCCCGATCGTGGGATGGGCTTCCCGGACGACGCAGACCGCCTCGCCGTCCATAAGCGGCTCGAGCGTGACACCTGGCTGATCGTGCAGGGAAATGTCGAGCATGATATCGGCATCGCCATTGGTGAGCGCCTCGTGCGGTCGCGACCAGTCCGGCGTAATCACTTCGACCGAGCAGGATGACTGCGCATCATCAAGCGCTTTGATGATCGGCGGCAGAACCGACGGTACGCTGAAATCGTGCAAGAGCAGCCGAAACCGGCGGTCGGCGGTAATCAGATCGAAGTCGGTTTCGAGCGATAGGCCGCGCCGCAAAGTGGTCAGCGCTTCTTTCACTGGAGGTAGGAGAGCCCGGGCGCGCGCTGTTGGCTTCATGCTACGATCCCGGCGCACAAAGAGCTGGTCGGAGAAATGATCTCGAAGGCGCGCCAATGCATTACTGACAGTAGGCTGAGTCATACCCAAAACCCGGGCTGCCTCGCTGACGCTGCCGGTCTTGTAGACGGTTTCGAACACGATAAGCAGATTAAGGTCGAGCTTGCGCAAATCGCGGCTCTGGCTCTCTTGAGCCTCATTCGAACCTAGCATTTATCGCCCCTGCAAATACCACGTCATCGCTAGCTTTGCTTCGATCAGGGCAATTACTTCAGAAGTTCAAGGCCTTCGTCGTTATTATTACCGATCGGAATATGCACTATTCTGATTTCTACGGTTTCCATGCGGAAAGGCAACTGCTTCATCGCGCGCGTAAGCCATGCACGAATCCAGTTAGCGCAAGTTAGGCATGGGCGAAGCATTTGGGGTTTGAGCAGGGGAATTGGTCGTGGGTCTTATACGTTCGCAGCGAGAGGTCGTAGCTTGCCGGGTGCGTGGGTGGCCCGGGACGGCATTCAACCCGTAAGGAGCGGAGTTCGCCTCGATGCGGTTGGGCCAGAGAGACAAGTCATACAACTTCGACAGAGACCCTTCCGGCGCCGTTCGGTCGCGGGGATGTTTGTCTCAGGCTCACTTGGGCTACGGCCTTTGGGCAGGGCAAATATTATTGATCCCCGCGCTGATCGCGGCACCTTCCTCGGCATCTGCACAGTGCGGATATCTGCTCTTCACGGCTTTCGCCTGCTGGCACTTCCGCAAACCGATTTCTCACCTGATCATCCTGTCGGCATGCGCCACCTTGCTGATTTCAGCTTGGGTGCATGACATGCCGCGGGAAGCATATTTATTGGCCCCCATGATGCTCGTCGCGGGAGTGGGCGTGAGCAGAGCGAGATCTGGGTTTAACGACGCCGAAAAGGCGGCGAATATCGATAAGCTCACAGGAGCGCTTACACCGCGCGGTTTCGAGAAAATGCTTCGGGCGGAATTGGCGAAGGCAAAAAGTGACGACCGCACGACAGCTCTGATATTTCTAGACCTTGATCACTTCAAATCGATCAACGACCGCTACGGACATTCGGGGGGCGATGAAGTACTGCGTCATGTCGTCACCGCCCTGCGAAGTGTCTTGCGGGAAAAAGACCATGTCGCGCGTATTGGCGGCGACGAGTTTCTTGTCTTTCTTCAGGTCGCAAATGATCCGGCGAGGCCTGAGAGTGTTCAAAGTTCGCTTGTTGGAGCGATCGAAACTCTACCGTGGGGTGTCAGTACAAGTGCAGGCGGGATTGTAATCCCCCCCGATAACTATCCTGATCCAGGTTCGCTGATCCGACTGGCCGATAACCTTATGTACGATGTCAAACGGTCCGGACGGGGGCGCCTGGACATGCAACATCTCCCGACTACCGACCCGGGGTGTCTATCTGCGGCAAGCCCACAGTTGAATTGACCAGCATGGTCGACGACTGATCCGCAGATTCAGACCTCGCCAGCTATTAGGTTCGGTCATTCACTCACAATAAGCGGCTCACTGTTTCAGCTTGTCTGCAGCCGCCTTCGCTCCCTTCCAGCCCAGGAAGAAGAAGATCGCGCTCGCAATCAAGGCGACGACGAATATGATCAGGGCCAGATCTGCCAGAAAGCCTGCAACGCCTCCAAACCCGAGGATTGCTGCGACGAGTGCGATGATGGCAAGTGTAATGGCCCAACCGAACATGTTGATCTCCTTTGGTTTATCCAACGATGCGACGCGCCATCCCGTTCCGGAGGGGCAAACTCTCTGTACCAATATCGGGGACACGCCAGAGGCGGTTGGCGTCTAGGATAAATATCGGGAGACGTGCCGTGGGGCTTGATCGAAGCTGCGCCGCTACCGATCTAGCGCGATCTTCCCCTCACTCCCCGCGACAGACCACATCATGACCCATTCCGCAGATCCACTCTCAACGGGTCGCATAGCCTTCATTATTCTTGCTCTTGCCCTCGGCGGGTTCGCGATCGGCACGACGGAGTTCGCTGCCATGAGCCTGCTGCCGTTTTACGCAGCAGACTTCGCTGTTACCGAACCGGTCGCAGCGCATGCCGTAAGTGCCTACGCGCTCGGGGTGGTGGTCGGCGCGCCGATCCTCGGGCTGCTCGGGGCGAGTTGGCCGCGGCGGCGTCTGCTGGTTGTGCTGATGGTCCTGATCGCGATGGGTAATGCGGCGACAGTGTGGGCGCCTACTTATCATACGCTGCTCGCTTTCCGGTTCCTTAGCGGCCTGCCTCACGGCGCCTACTTCGGGGTGGCAGCGCTCTTGGCCGCCTCGCTTCTTCCGGAGAAGCGCGCCGCGGCCGCATCTTACGTGATGGCCGGTCTGGCTGTCGCCACGGTGATCGGGGCGCCTTTCGCCAACTGGCTTGGCCTGCATGTCGGCTGGCGCGTCGTATTCGGCGGTGTCTCGGGAATCGCCCTGGCGACCGCCACCGCGCTCCTGATCCTTGCCCCCCGACAACCAGTGGAAGTAGGGCGGAGCATGCGGCGCGAGATGCATGCATTGGCGCATCCGCAGGTTCTGCTGACGCTTGGAGCAGGTGCGGTGGGCTTCGGCGGCCTGTTCGCAGTATACAGCTTTTTAGCACCCGTTCTTACTGAATATACCGGCGCAACGCCTGCATCGGTTCCGTGGGTGTTCGCGATATTCGGACTCGGAATTCTCGTCGGAAATCTACTGGGCGGTTGGATTGCCGATATTTCTTTAAAGGCTGCAGCGATCGGCCTGCTTGCATGGAGTGCAGTCTTTCTCGCGGCCTTCACTTTCGCTGCTACGAATTTCTGGCTGCTATCTCTCGTCTGCTTTGCCATCGGCATGGGCGGCGGTCTCGGCCCAATTCTCCAGGTTCGCCTGATGGATGTCGCCGGCGAGGCGCAGACTATGGCTGCCGCCCTCCATCATGCGGCCTTCAACATCGCCAACGCACTAGGTCCTTGGCTGGCGGGTTTGGCCATCACTGCCGGAATGGGCTGGACCGCTCCGGGATGGGTAGGCCTGTGCCTCGCGCTGGGAGGTATCCTGATCCTGTGCGTGGCATTCAAATTGGAACGTCACCGGGAGCGAAGCGCGCTGACAGCGAGCTAGCAGCAACGCGTTTGGTGGCGCGCAGTAGCTAAAGGCAACTTGTCTCCTGGGCCCTTAGTCTGGCGTGGCGGCGGCGATCATATCCATCATGTTGCGCGCTGCCTCTCGATCGGTTTCATCTTTGAATGCGACATCAAGGTCGGGCGCTGCATCCAGCATGTAAAGCAATGTCCAAAGCGCGAACCGCCGGCCGCGGTCGCGCTCAAGCCCGAGGTCGACAAGCATGCGATCGATCCCCGCCGGCATTGCAGCCGGATCGACGTTGGCCAGATCGGGCGTGCCGAAGTACCGCTGTAGCAGATCCTGCATCTCCATTTCGACGGGCTAGCGTACGACGCAAATCTTGCAAGTTTCACAGTCCGTATTTTCTTTGGGGAACGACGATAGGCTGTTAGGGGGCCGCGCATGCTTACAATCGATGGTGTCACAGTGCGGCTTGGCGGCCGGGCCATTCTCGAGGGCGCCAGCGCGA